>DASRQG010000020.1:0-12810 GCA_035645995.1 Mariniphaga sp.
TTTTTTTTTGTCCCAAAACATATCCAACAGAATTCACCATTAATAATTACCTTTGCAACTTTTTAGACACAATGATTTCTTTAAATAAGATACAAATCAGCTTTGGAGGGTTTGACCTGCTAAAAGAGGTTAGCTTTTTAATTCAGTCTGATGACAGAATAGGTTTAATTGGCAAGAATGGTGCCGGTAAGACTACTTTGCTTAAAGTAGTTGCAGGCATTGTTCAGCCTACAAGTGGGGAAGTTGCCATTGCTAAAGGCACAACTTTTGGATACCTGCCCCAGGAAATGCACCTTCATGACAGCAGAACCCTAATGGAAGAAACACTGCTTGCTTTTGAAGATATCCTTACTGTTGAAAGGCAAATATCACAGTTAAATGATGAGTTGGCCGAAGAGGTAGATTATCATTCTGAAGCTTATCTTGGGAAGCTTGATAAATTATCGGAACTAAATGAAAGATATTCTATTTTGGGAGGTGTTTCTTACCAGGCAGAATTAGAACAAACTTTAATTGGATTAGGCTTTGAGCGTAGTGATTTTAACAGAAGTACTTCAGAATTCAGTGGTGGATGGCGGATGAGAATCGAACTTGCAAAACTTCTGTTGAAAAAGCCAGATATTATTATGCTGGATGAGCCAACGAATCATTTGGATATTGAATCAATACAATGGCTCGAAAACTTTTTAAAGGGATACAAAGGAGCTGTAGTTTTAGTATCACACGATAAGGCTTTCCTGAATAATGTTTGTAACAGAACTGTTGAAATATCCTTAGGTAAAATCACCGATCAGAAGATGAATTTTTCGGCTTATGTAAAGTGGAAGAAAGAACAGCAAGAGATTCAATTGGCTGCTTATCGAAACCAACAGAAGTTGATTGATGATACTGAGAAATTTATTGAAAGGTTTAGATATAAATCTTCTAAAGCTGTTCAGGTTCAATCAAGAATAAAACAGCTTGATAAGCTGGATCGGATAGAACTGGATGAAGAAGATAATGCTGCCCTCAGAATAAAGTTTCCTCCAGCTCCTCGTTCCGGCAGAGTAGTTATTGATGCAAAGCATATAACGAAACAATATGGAAATCATCTTGTGCTGGATAATATAGATTTTTCTATTGAAAATGGTGAGAAAATTGCTTTTGTTGGCAGGAATGGTGAAGGTAAAACCACCTTGGTGAAAATACTTCTGGAACAACTGAATCATCAGGGTACAGTTATTAAAGGGCATAATGTAAAGATCGGCTATTTTGCACAGAACCAGGCTCAATTGTTGAATGGGGAACTTTCGGCTTTTGAAACAATTGATGAGATAGCAGTAGGTGATGTAAGAACAAAGATCAGAGACATTTTAGGTGCATTTCTATTTTCAGGTGAGGATGCAGATAAAAAGGTAAGGGTTTTAAGCGGTGGAGAAAAATCCAGGCTGGCAATGATCCGCCTAATGTTGGAGCCGGTAAATTTGCTTATTTTAGATGAGCCTACCAATCATCTCGATATGCAGTCAAAGGAAATCCTTAAAGATGCACTTATAGATTTCTCTGGTACTGTTATAGTTGTTTCACATGATAGAGAATTTCTGGATGGACTGGTTAACTGTGTTTACGAATTTCGAAACAAAAAAATAAAACAACACCTGGGTGGTATTTATGATTTCCTTGAGAGGAAAAACATGGAAACATTAAAGGAATTGGAATTTTCATCAAACAATAAAAGGATTGGAAACAATGGAAATGTTAAGAATTCTGTTGTTAAGAAGGAAATTAGTTTTGAGGAACAGAAGACTATTAACAAAAATATTTCCAAATTAGAAAAACAAATTGAGGAAACAGAAGAAGAAATTAGTTTGCTGGAAAATAAAATTGCCGATATGGATAATCGACTTTCAAATCCTGAAGTTAATCATCAGTCGGAGATATATGAAGAATATGAGCTGTTAAAACAAAAGTTGGCAAAATTAGTTGAGAGATGGGAAAACGAACAATTAGAGCTGGAGGATTGGAAATCTAAAAAAAGCTGGTAATGGATAACAATGATTTTATATTTGGGACACGGGCAATAATAGAAGCTATTAATAATAACAGGTTTATTGATAAGGTACTAATAAAAAAGGGGCTGGATAACGAATTGTTTGCTGAATTATTTCAACTTATAAAGCAGCATTCTATTCCATATCAGCTGGTTCCTGTTGAAAAAATAAATCAGATAACACGTAAAAATCATCAGGGTGTAATTGCATTCGTATCAGCTGTTGAGTTTTATAATCTGGAGAATATTTTACCAGGCTTGTTTGAATCAGGTAAGGATCCTTTAATTCTGGTACTCGATCATATTACTGATGTTCGCAATTTTGGTGCAATTATACGCTCTGCGGAATGTGGGGGTGTGAATTGTGTAGTAATTCCTGAAAAAGGAATGGCCAGAGTTGGCTCTGATGCGGTAAAGACATCGGCAGGTGCTATTTATAATTTACCGATATGCAAGGTAAGAAACCTCAATACTGCTATCAGATTTATGAAAGATTCGGGAGTGAAAATTGTTTCTGCCACCGAAAAGGGTGATAAATTATATACCAAATCAGATATGACAGTTCCATTGGCAATCGTTATGGGATCTGAAGATAAGGGGGTTTCCGGTACTGTTTTGCAATTGTCTGATGAACAACTGAAAATACCTATATTAGGTGAAATAGCATCTTTAAATGTTTCGGTGGCTGCTGCATTAATGATTTATGAAGCTGTCAGGCAGAGGAACTAAAGATGAACAGGAATGGTTCTCCTGAAGGATTGTTCAAGCGAAATAAATGTTTCGGTACTTGAGATACCTTGAATTTTTTGTATTTGTGAGCTAAGTATATTCTTCAGATGCTCATTGTCTTTGGCATAAACTTTAACAAAGATGGCATATTGGCCGGTGGTATAGTGACATTCTACAATTTCCGGAATCTCCTTCAATTTCTCAACTACTTCACTGAATAAACCTCCTTTTTCAAGAAATATACCAATATAGCTACAGGTTTTATAATCAACTTTATTTGGATTGATATAATACCCTGAGCCGGTTATAACATTCAGATCGATCATTCGATTTACCCGTTGGTGAACGGCTGCTCTTGAAATTCCTACCTCTATTGCAACATCCTTAAATGGGATACGTGCATTTTGAGTTATAATATCAAGGATCTTTAGATCAATCTCATCCAGATTATTTTTTAATGCCATTTCAAATAAAAATTTCAGCCAATGCTTATTGTTGTATTATATGGAAAAATTCAATGATTTCTTGTAATTGTAAAATGCTGGGGGTGAGGTATGATTAAATTTTATTGAATCTGAACCTGACGTTTAAAATCCATTTCAAGAGATACAAACGTTTCGGTACGTGCTATACCTTCTATTTCCTGAAGTTTTTCATCAATAATTTTCTTTAAATGTTTGTTGGTTTTTGTCTGAATTTTAATAAAGATAGCGTATTGGCCGGTAGTATAATGGCATTCAACGATTTCCGGAATATCACGCATAGCAGCTACCACCTGCGTATGATACTTTGCTTTTTCAAGATAAATGCCCATATAAGCACAGGTATTATAACCTAATTTCTGAGGGTTCACTAAAAATTCACTTCCTGTCAGAACTCCAATATTAAATAAACGCTGTACACGTTGATGAATAGCTGCTCCTGACACACCACATTCTCTTGCAACTTCTAAAAATGGAATTCTCGCATTTTTTGTAATTAATCGAAGGATTTTTTCATCCAGTTGGTCAAGGTCAGCAGCTTGTTCCAGGTAATCTGATTTATCCATTATTAAAAAACTATCTATTTCAAATTATAAAGCAAAAGTAGAAAAAATTTACAATTACAAATCAGTAATGCTTTATAACATCTAAATGATAATTGTTTTGTTGTTACCTATACAAAATAACTTACAGCTTTCATTTTGATTTATTTGGCCAACCCTTTATATTTACCCTTTGATTTTTATTAATTCCACATTATGATGATGGTAAGGTATCTGTTTTTATTTTTGTCTTGTTTCTTGTTTCTTTCAGGCAAGACATTAAACGATACATATTTTTATCCACACTCTTTTAGATTTGATCTCTTACTTGGTGGAAATGCCAGTGAAGTAAAAGTTTATCCACAGCAAATGAAACAGGAACCCTTTTGGGGAGGTTCCAGGTCGCAGTTTATTGATCCACATAATTACGGAACCTATCGATATAAGATAATTGATTCTGAAAGTAATGAAGTAATTTACTCCAGGGGATTCAGTACGCTTTTTCAGGAATGGCAGACTACTGCAGAGGCAAAAGTGACGGATCGGATGTTTTATCATTGTTTGGTATTTCCTTATCCCAAACAGAAATTCAAACTGAAGATTGAAGCAAGGCAATGGAGTGGGGAGTTTAGGTCGCTTTTTAATTCCGAAATAGATCCGTATGATTACTTCATAATAAATGAGCCTGTTCATACTTACGAAGCTTTTGATGTATTGTTGAATGGTGATTCTGAAAATAAAGTTGATTTAGTAATTCTTGCTGAAGGATATTTGCAGGAAGAGAAGAAAAAATTCGTAGACGACGCTCAACGGATTTCAGGATACTTGTTTAACGAAGAGCCATTTAAATCCAGGAAGAATAGTTTCAATATAAGGGCAGTTTTTACTCCGTCGTTGGATTCAGGAACTGATATTCCGGGAGAAGGAATTTATAATAATACAACTTTTAATTCTACTTTTTATACGTTTAATATCGACAGGTACCTAACTGCCAGTGACATGAAAGCAATTCATGATGCAGCAGCAAATGTTCCGTATGATTATATCTATGTGCTTGTGAACAGTAATCGATATGGTGGGGGAGGGATTTACAATTTCCTTAACGTTTGTACATCAGATCACCCCTTAAGCGGTGAAGTATTTATTCATGAATTTGGTCATGGATTTGCAGGATTGGGAGATGAATATTATTCTTCTTCGGTAGCCTATGAGGGTTTCTATAATATTGAAACAGAACCATGGGAGCCAAATCTTACAACATTGGTGAATTTTAAATCGAAATGGGCATCAATGGTTCATGATACAGTTCCAGTTCCTACTCCACGCAATTTGAAATATTCAGAAACAGTGGGGGTTTTTGAAGGAGGAGGCTATCAAACAAAAGGTATTTACAGCCCATATATTAATTGCAGAATGAAAAGCAATGATGCAAAAGGTTTCTGTCCTGTTTGCATCAAGGCAATTCAAAGTGTAATTGATTTTCATTGTCAATAAACTGTAATTATGTGTTTTTAGCAGGAAGTGTTAACTATATACCTCGTTTTCTTCTTTAACTGTTAGTTTCCTGGTAATAAAGTAGGCAACAATTAGTCCTATCCCTCCAAAGAGAAAAATCATTGAAAAGAATGCTACAACTTCATTAATTACAGTTGATAAAGCATAGCCGGTGATGACTCCAACTGCAGCACCTATTAAGAAAATACCCCATTTAAGCAATGCATATTTTGAAGGCCTTGATTTAAAAATTGTTGCATCAGCTCCTTTATCTATCAATGCAAGCCTTTCCTTTGACCGGGTAGTCCAGTATACATATAGTATTGCAAATAATGCCAGAAAAAATCCTATTGGTACAAATATTCCTTCCATGATTATAAATTTTAATTGTTTTGTTTTTTCTATTCTTTTGACGCCTGCTTATTGCATAGGTTACAGTTTTTTCCGAAATTTCTTTTAAATTATTTTGTAACTGAAAATAAATTATTGCGTCAAAAGAGCAGATGGAATATAAAGACGACAATTATTATATTGAAAAAGTAATTCAAGGTCAAACCAATTACTTTTCTTACATTGTTGAGAAATATAAAGACATTGTATTTTCCATCGCATTAAAAGTTCTTAAAAATCGTGAGGATGCTGAAGAGTTAGCCCAGGAAAGTTTCATAAAAGCATTTAAGGCTTTACATTCATTTAAGGGGACAGCAAAGTTTTCTACCTGGTTGTATCGCATCACCTATAACACATGTATATCGGAGGTGCGAAAAAATAAAATCAGGTTTGCTTCCACTGATGAAATTCAGATAAAAGATGAAGCAGAAGAAATGAACCTGGACGGGATACCGGCAGAAAACAGGGAGAAGGTTATTAAAGCTGCAATGGAAAGGTTACCTGAAGATGAATACATGCTGGTGTTGCTTTTCTATTTTGAAGAACAATCGGTTGATGAAATAAGAAAAGTGACAGGGTTAACAGAGAGTAATGTAAAAGTAAAATTATACAGGGCCCGCAAGAAACTATATACAATATTGCATGAAATGATGAAGGATGATTTACATACAATAATGTAGCAGCGGATGGAATATTTTTTGATATTGAATTGTTTTAAATTGAGTATTTGTTACTACAGAAAATGAAAAAGTTTGAAAACGATATGGAATTAAGGGAGGTTATAAAAAGCATTCAGCTGGAAAAACCTTCATCTGATTTTACCACCAATGTAATGAACAAGGTTTTTCAGGAACGTAGTGTGGTTGTGCAATTAAAAGAAGAACCTGTTCTTGGGAAAGGATTTTGGGTCATTATAGCGCTATTCGTTGCTTTGATGGTGATAATGGTAATCTTTTCCGGATCAGATCCTTCTGCAGAAGCAAACGCTCTTATTTCGGATATTAATTCGGAAGGGCTTTTAATTGGCTATAGGTCATTTTTTGATAGATTGGGGGCCTTACCTTCAAGTATTGCCGGAATATCATTGGGATTCTCTTTGTTGATTTTGTTAGAACGATATTTGACTTCCAAAAAAACAGATTTAGTTTAAACTTTAATAAGGTAAAATAGCATGGATTTTTTGATGCTATAGAACTCCGGTTTTTTTATGTTAGCCGGAGTTTTTTAATAACAGGATTGTGACTTTAGATATTTGCCAACATACATTTCCACACCTTCCTCCAGATTTGTAAAATCTTTAGTGTAGCCAATTTCCCGTAATTTATCTATATCTGCTTCAGTAAAATACTGATATCGTCCTCTTAGTTCAACAGGAGTGTCAATAAATGAGATTCTGGGATCAATTTTAATGCTTTTAAAAACCGCATTGGTTAAATCAAGGAATGTACGTGCATGTCCTGTCCCTACATTATAAATACCAGAATTTTTTTTGTTATTCATAAAAAACATCATAACATCTGCTATATCATCTACAAAAATAAAATCGCGGCTTTGTTCTCCATCCTTATAATCCTTATGGTGTGACTTGAATAGTTGCATTGAGCCGTCTTTCATTATAGTTTGAAAAGCATGTAGAATTACTGAAGCCATTCTTCCTTTATGATACTCATTGGGGCCGTATACATTGAAAAATTTTAGTCCTGCCCAAAATGGTGGTGTTCTAACCTGCTTTAATGCCCATACATCAAATTCATGCTTCGACCAGCCATAAAGATTGAGGGGACGCAGGTTGGGCAGGTTAATATGAGCGTCTGAAAAACCACTTTCCCCATTACCATAAGTAGCGGCTGAAGAAGCATATAAAAGCGGAACCTGTATCTCAGAGCAAATGTTCCATAATCTTTGTGTGTAAATGAGATTTAGCTGCTGGTACAGGTCAGGCTCTATACCGATGGTATCGGTACGTGCTCCTAAATGAAATATAAAGTCTACTTCTGTTGCATTTTGTATCAACCATAAAAAAAACATATCACGGTCAATAAATGCTTTGTATTTTTTATTGTACAGATTCAAATCTTTCAAAGGATCATCAAATCGATCCACCAGTATAAGATCTGTGTAACCTGCCTGGTTTAATTTACCAGCCAGATAACTTCCAATAAATCCTGCAGCTCCTGTTATTACTATCATTTTTACATTGCCATTAACTGTCTCAGGTATATTATGCATTATAACCCTTTGTAGCGTTCATTGTTTATTTCAACTAATTTAATTTTTGAAGTTGATGTTTACTGTCCTCAATTGGTGTTAATCATTGCACTTAATATAGATGATTATTATAACAAAAAGGTTGCTTCAACCGAGTTGTAACTTTTAATTAAAGTTTTATACCTTAAGGTCAATTATATACCTGCATTTCTAAAAAAATGGTGATCTTTGTAGAAATGAATATTATAAAACACTATGAGTACAGATAATAAAATCAGTACCAATGGTTATGAACGAATTGATACTTTTGATGAAGATACAACGGTAGAACTGGCTAATTATTACCGGAATATTTTAAATCTTGTAGGAGAGGATGTGTCGAGAGAAGGATTAAAGAAAACTCCTGAAAGGGTAGCTAAGGCTTTTCAGTTTTTGCTACAGGGGTATCATACCGATCCTGTTGAAATATTAAAATCAGCAATGTTTAAAGAAGATTACCGTCAGATGGTAATTGTTAAAGATATTGAGGTTTATTCGTTGTGTGAACATCACCTGTTGCCTTTTTTTGGAAAGGCACACGTTGCCTATATACCAAACGGAACAGTTACCGGCCTTAGTAAAATAGCCAGGGTAGTTGATGTATTTGCGCGAAGATTGCAGCTTCAGGAACGATTAACACTTCAAATCAAAGAATGTATACAGGATACACTGAATCCTTTAGGTGTTGCAGTTGTAATTGAAGCACAGCACCTGTGCATGCAGATGAGAGGAATCCAGAAACAGCATTCCATAACAACCACATCTGATTTCACCGGTGCATTTCAAAAAAATGCCACACGCGAAGAATTCATTCGTTTAATTGGTAACAGATACAGTTAAAAATTTATTGGAATTCAAGACTCACCGGAGCAGGTAATTCGAGATTATAACCTGTAAATTCCGGGATGCCATTCTCAGGATTGATTTTAAAAACTGCAATGTTGCCTGATCGTTGATTGGCTGCTAGTAAAAATTTCCCATCATTGCTCAATGTGAAATTACGGGGCCAGTCTCCCTGAGATGAAACTGCAGTTACCCATTCAAGTTTCTTTGATTTGGGATTAATGGTGTAAACTGCTATTGAATTATGGCCTCTGTTTGATCCATATAGATATCGTCCATCTGGTGACACATGTATGTCAGCACAATAATTTTCTTCGGTGAAATCTACAGGAATGGTGGTTATTGTCTGATATGTTTTCCATTTTCTTCCTTTTTTCGAGAATGTAGTAATAGTAGAATTTAATTCATTAATTACGTACATCAGCTTCCCATTGGGATGAAATTTGAAATGACGTGGACCGGCACCGGGAGTAAGGTTAAGATACGATTGACCGGCAGAAATTATTTTATTGTCTTTAACGTTAAAAATGTTGATTTTGTCAGTACCTAAATCGGCACTAAATAACTGTTTTCCATCTGGAGAGAAGATTGTAGAATGGGCATGAGGTTTTGTTTGTCGTGTAGGGTGTGCTCCTGAACCTGTGTTATGAATGGTTATGCTTGCTTTCTTCAGACTGCCATCTTCATTCAAAGGATATAATGAAACTGTACCACTTCCGTATGTTGCTATTGCAGCAAAGCGTCCATCCGGTGAAATATCTACATGGCATGGGCCCTCACCATTAGAAACCTGTTTGTTTAAAAAAACCAGGTTTCCATCGGGTTCAATTCTGTAGCTTTGAATATTACCGCCCGATTTTTCCAGATCATTACTGGCACGGGTTACCGCATATAAAAAATTACGGTCGGGTGAAAGTCTTATAAATGAAGGATCCTCTATTCCCTTAAATACCTTGTGCAATGATATTTTTCCTGTTGAATTATCAAACTGACACAGATATATTCCTTCAGCCCCTTCTGAAGTAAATGTGCCGACATACAAATTACTGACAGAAGGATTTTGGGCAGTAATGGATAATGTTAAAATTAACAGAATTAAAATGCCGATTGAGTTTTTCATTTAATTTATTTATTTTATTGATTGTTACAACATGAGTAATTGGAGAATTTATTTAAAGCAATATTAAAAAACTATTTTCATATAAAATGAACATTTTCTTGCAATAATTACTTTCTTAAGTTAAGTTTTTATCTTTAATGAAAATAATTCTGCTATGAAAAAATTATCTGTTTTTCTGGTTATGTTTTCTCTCTCCTGTATTTATTCTGTTAATGCTCAGAAATTTGAAAAAGTATGGGAAACAACAGTGAAATTAAAAACTCCTGAATCAGTGCTTTTTGATGAGGAGCGGAATGTTATGTATGTTTCAAATATTAATGGTGATCCTGCTCAAAAAAGCGGTAAGGGCTTTATAAGTATTTTAAATTCGGATGGCAGTGAAAAGAACCTTCATTGGGTACAGAATTTAAATGCACCAAAAGGCATGGCAATCTCTAAAGGGAAATTATATGTTTCTGCAGTTGATCAGCTGGTAGAAATTGAAATCTCTTCCGGAAAGGTGACAAACAAGTTTGATGCTCCTAATGCAGTATTTCTTAATGATGTCGCTGCGTCTGATGATGGCTTAATATTTGTTTCAGATACAAGAACAGCAAAAATACATGTATTAAGAAATGGGAAACTAAGTGAATGGATGTCAGGAAGTCCGCTTGAAACTCCCAATGGATTATTTGTTGAAGACGGGAAATTATATATTGGAGACCAAAGTATTTTTGAAGCTAATATCAGAACTAAAGAAATCAAAGAAATTATACCTGATGCAGGTGGTGTTGATGGCTTGGAGAAAAACAATAAAAACGAATTTGTATTCTCTAACTGGCCTGGAAGGGTGTTTATTCATCGTAATGGAGAAACTGTGAAACTGCTTGATACAACTGAGCAGGAAATTAAAACCGCTGATCTCGACTATTCATTTAAATTGGATCTGGTATTAATTCCTACTTTTTTTGATAATAGGGTTGTTGCCTATCGAATTATAGATTAACCAAAATAAATTAAATTATAACTATCAATGGAAAAACCAATTATTGCAGCCAAAGCCCCCAAGCTGGTAGAATTGCAACCCGGAAAATATTTTTGGTGTGCCTGTGGAAGAAGTAAAAAACAACCTTTTTGTGATGGAACCCATAAAGAATTTGGTTTGTTTTCTTTAGCGTTCGAAGTAAAAGAACCGGCTAAAGTATGGTTGTGTATGTGTAAACAGTCAAAAAATAAACCGTATTGCGATGGAACCCATCGTGAATTATAAAATTCTAATACCCGGGAATTTAATTGTCATAAACTCCCGGGAATTTTTTGTTATAAATTCTTTGAAAAATATTCTTTTCCGGCATTACAAATGGGGCATCTGTAATCGTCCGGCAATTCACTAAACGGAGTTCCCGGAGGTATGCCAACAGTTGGATCTCCTTCCTCAGGGTCGTACTGAAATCCACATACAGAACAAGTGAAAACGGCCATCCTGTCTTCCTTTGAGGTGGTTTCCGTTATTGGCTTTTCTGCAGGCTGTTCTGATTGCTTTTTCTCTTGATCAAGCTTTTCCTTTTCAATATAGGTGGGTGAATTTTTCGGTGAAAGCATCTTGTATTTCTCTCTATAGTGAGCGTAGGTTAAAGGCTCTTCATCAGATACAATGTCACTATCAACTACTTCCCCAACAATTAACACGTGGGTTCCTAAATCCTGATGTAAAGTTACTTTACAATCAAACCAGGCAACAGAAGAATCAATTACAATTGGGGCTCCGGTTTTAGCAGTTACTGTTTTAATATCTTTGAATTTATCCATTTCTTCACCCGACATGAATCCAAATTGACCAATGAGGGATGTGTTGGTATCTTTCTTTAGTACTGATACTGAAAAGACCTTACTTTCAAGTATTTTAGCAGTAGATGCATTTTTCTTATGACAACTGATTGCAATTTGTGAAGGTTCGCTTGTCACCTGAAAAACAGTATTAGCAATATATCCGGCATTTATTCCATTATGACGGGTTGCTACTATATAAACACCATAGGAAATTTTATGGAAAGATGTATATTTCATTTATAATCTGTTTTATTTTTCTTTTTTAAGATAATGTCTAAAAAAATTAAATTCTAAAATGTTACCAAATTTAACAAAGTTCTTCAATAAAAGTGCAATGAGTAAAGGGAGTTCAGATCTTATTTAAACTGAATTTTTTTTAAATAGGATGAGGTTCTGGAATTATTAATAGAAAATTATATTTATAAAATAGGATCTAATTGAGTCTAAAAATTGGAAAAAATCAAAAAATATTCCTATTTTGGTACTGTATTTTAAAACAATCAATCAGCTAAATATCTTTAAAATGACCAGCCAAAAAAGCAAAGTTTCTTATACTATTTTTATTGTAGAAGATAATAAACTGTATGCCCAGGTTCTAAAAAAACAATTGACAGATAACCAGTATCAGGTTAAAGTGTTTTACAATGGCAGAGACTGTATTGCCAGTCTGGACGAACATCCTGATGTGATTACACTCGACTATACGCTACCTGATATGACAGGGCAGGAAGTCTTAAAAGAGATTCAGAAAAAATCTCCGGATTCCAATGTAATTATAATTTCAGCACAAGAAAGCATCAGTACCGCAATTGAACTTATGAAGAATGGTGCATATGATTACATTATGAAAGCACCGGATACAAGAGAGAGGCTGACCAATACTATAAAAAACATCTATAATTCTGATTTACTTAAACAGGAAAATACACGTTTAAAAGATGCAATAAAGGACCATTTTAGTTTTAAAAAGCTGATTAAGGGAAACAGTCGTGAAATAGATCATGTTTTTAGTCTCATGGAAAAATCACTTCAGACCAATATCTCTGTTTCAATTAGTGGAGAAACCGGAACAGGGAAAGAATTGGTGGCAAAAGGGATTCATTACAATTCGATACGCAGCAGCAA
>DASRQG010000021.1:0-3421 GCA_035645995.1 Mariniphaga sp.
TTATATAAAAAGATAAGAAATTATCCGCATCGATTCAGCAGTTGGTAAACTCAACAGAAATTTTTAAACCGAGTTAGCTCAACGGTCGCAAGAACAGGCCTCGTAGTTTCGGCTTATGCCGGAATGAGTCGCAAGACCAGTGGACGTTCAAACGATCAGGCGCTCAAATCCTGTTAATCAGGGGTTTTACGCAAACGGAATTGATGCGGATTTTTTTTGTCCTATATTTTCGATATTTCACACCAGTTCTAATTCAGATGATACTACCATGGATAGATAAAAATATGATAATTATCAGTCTTATTTTGACCAGTCCTTAACCGTACAAAGTCCAGTCTCAATTGAATTTAGTCTGGACAAAGTATAGCCAAAGTCAGGTTTTGGACTACAGTACGGCAGTACCTGTCAGCTCATACTGATCTATTATTTAAATTCAATTTTCAATTCGTATTTTTATTTCTAAAAAAGCATTTACTGATGCAAGTAATATTATAGTATATTTGCTACAAGCCAATTATTATAAAAGTTGAGCCAATATAAATGCAACAACACTTCTCATTATGAATCATCAAATATTGAGTGAAAAACAACAGGAGCAATACGATGCTTTACGTGAACTTCTTCAATCGTGTTTGATATTAACAGAAAGAACTTCTAACACTCAGGCTTCAGAAATTTTAAAAGAAAGATTAACGCACCTGCAATCGGCAGCATTGTTAGTTATAGTAGGGGAAGTAAAATCGGGAAAGAGCAGCTTTGTTAATGCCCTATTAGGAGAAGAAGTTTGTGAAGTAGCTCCCGATCCATGTACAGCAGGCATACAAGAATTGGTATATGGTGATGAAAGAACCATAACTAACCTTGGAGAGAATTGGGAAAGACTTACACTACCTAAAGAAGTTTTAAGAAATATAACTATTGTAGATACACCTGGAACTAACTCAATAATAAAGGAACATCAGGCAATAACAGAAAAATATATTCCTCAAAGCGATATAGTTTTATTTGTATTTCCGGCAAAGAACCCACATACCGGTTCTGCCTGGGATTTTCTGTCGCTGGTGCGAAAAGACTGGTACCGGAAAATGGTTTTTATCCTTCAGCAATCTGATTTGGCATCGCCTCATGAACTATCCATTAATAAGGAACGCGTATCGCAATATGCTCGGGAAAGAAATGTTCAAAACCCGGTAGTTTTTGCAGTTTCAGCTAAACTTGAGGAAGAAAATAATACTGACAGCGGATTTGATTCATTTCGTAAATATTTGAGTAAGGCAATTCAAACTGGAGATGTATGGCGCATGAAAGTCGAAGGAGCCCGTGACACGGCAGTGAAGATTGCAGGCAGACTTGAAGTACAACTGCGTGAAGAGAAGCATGCAATTGATGATGATAAAACCTTTTATGACAGACTTCTGTCGAAAGTAAAGATGCGGAGAGAAAAGGCAGAGGCATTGCGACAAATGGCTGTTGACAGCTTATGTGCCTCATACGATCGGCTGGCAAATGGCCTGGAACGTGATTTTGAAGCAGGACTTGGTGCCGGTGCTGTATTGAAAAGATCTGTCCCATTACTTAGAGACAAAGATGTTAAAACCTGGCTTAAAGATCTTCAGCAAAATTTTGAAACAGCAACCCGTAAAGAAATTGATGCGGAATCGGCACGTATTTCTAAAGACATAGCAGAGGAAATGCAATCGATGTTTGATGAACTTACCGGTGCTATTAACCAACGACACCATACTACAATAGGCCGATTAATAAATACTGATCCCGACCGGGCGGAGATTCTGCAACGTTTGCAAAAGCAACTTCATGATCTGCGATTGTCTGACATTGCCGACCATAAAGATATTGAAAGTTCAGGTGTAGGTCGGTTATCGATAGCAGGAGGAGGATTGGCAGCACTTGGGGCTGTTATTGCGATAGCTTCAAATATGATGATTTTTGACATTACAGGAGGCATTCTGGCATTTACAGGTGCAGGAATGATTGCTGTAACATTAATCTGGAAGCGGTCGGGCATTCTGCGCGACTTTAAAAGAAAGATGAAACAGTCGCGGGATGAATTCAGACACCGCCTGAATGTGGAGATCGGCAGTATGTTTGAAAAGTTGTTTCTTGAAACAGAACACCGGTTAAGAGAACCACTAATACTATTGGAGGAGAAGACCGAACGTCTTGAACCTCTTATAGAAGCAGCTGCAGCCATCAGAGAAAAATCTCAAAAAATAAATATTTAAAACTGTACACACACCAAGATTAAAACAGGTATCCCTACCGGATTTAATTATAATTGAGCAATAAATTTCCCGAAAAGTATTATTCTGGATTCGCTGATATTTGCAGAAAATTGTACCGATTCCAGTTGAAGAAACAAATTAATTAGTCAACTGCACCGTCAGCTTCAACACCTTCTGTTTCCATCTATTTCATCGAAAAAGACCTCATACATTTTACCATCAGCCATTGTAATTCGGGCACCAAGCGTACTGAAAGCTGGCGTAACATCAAGAATTTCAAAACTCTGAACAGGCGAAAGTTCTTCTGTGGTCCATTCTGTATCATCTGTTTTATGCAGCATGACAGTAATCATCAATTCCATGGACGGATTTTTGGCCAAACGTTTTTTGTTTACATAAATTACAGTACTTTCATCTGCTTCAGCATTACAATTTTCATGCACTTTACTTTCAACTTCGTCCCAACCTGTATAAGAGATGAGAGCGACTTGTCGACCTTTTACAGAAGCTGTGATGATCTTCTTTCCTTCTGCTTCCATGACATTCACTTCAGCTTTGTCACCGTCAATATGTGGAAGTGCGAAATGGCCTAAAGTAAGTTCATGTTCAAAAGCCAAACGTGAACGGTCGATCCGAACCACACCTCCGGGAATGCTTATATCAGCCAAATCGATTATATACCCTACTCCATTATTAGGAGGTCTACGCATGATAGCCTGCCGGTATAAGACTCCGTTCTTCAAACCATTAAACATCATATTTTGTGAAGTGGAATAAACCCTGTTCACTTCTTCGTTATTCTGTACGGTGAGACCGGTTAGGTAGAAATTAATATCGTCGCCACGAACATCTCTGGGATCAAGACTTCTAAAAGAATATTCCATAGCGGTACCCCCCTGAGGATCGTGATCTTCCCAGGGGAAATGAGTATTATAAATCAACTTCGAATAGTTTGGATCATCATAATACACTTTGCCAGGTACAATTTCAGATGCTCCGGTTTTCCCATGATTAACCAATACCAGCCCCGGATTTTCAAGGAGTGTGATTTTTGAATCGTTGTTCAATTCTTCCCAAAAACCTTCATTTTCTGTTTCGCTCCAGAACGGATTCTCCTCAGGTAATGCCAGACAAATAAAGGGCAGAAACATAAGAAACGGGCTTGCAGGACAGCTGTA
>DASRQG010000022.1:0-5829 GCA_035645995.1 Mariniphaga sp.
TCAACCCATCGAGTATAAATTCGAAATTAAGCCCCAGTTGTGGTATCCATTCATTAATGGAATATACCGCTGATTTCTGTGGAACTAAATCAACCTGATTGATAAAATAGATAAAAGCTCCTGTTTGTACCAGGGCAAGTAAAAGTGCAGTGTGTCTTTTAAGCTTTCCGGGTATTAAGAAAACACTAAATGTAAAAATCAATAAAGCAATTATTAACTGCAGCATTTAAATTAGGTTTCTTTTTTTTGATTCCTATTATTTTTTCCGATAATAATTCCCATAGGGTCAACCATGGCATTTAAGTATCCTGAAAGATCGATACTGGCTTTCACTGATGAGATGCTGAGTACCGGAATTTGTGATTTATTCATGATGTAATGTGCAAATGCTCCAATGTAGTTAACATAGCTGAATCCTTCGCGGTGAGTCATCAATAATATCATTCCTGCATCTATCTCATTTGTATATTCCAATACCCTTTCAAAAGGTGGTACTTTTGATCGCTCAAATAATTTTGCAAAGCATTTTACTCCATTGAGTTCAATCGTTTCCTTGGCATCCTGAAGTTTTTTCCAGATACGGCTTTCTTTTATTTCAACGCCCCCTATCAGAGCCGATACGAGGTAAATTGTAGCACCATATTCAAGGCCATAAAACAATGCTGCCGATAGTTGCTCCCTTATCTCTTTTGTTAAATCCAATGGAACAACAATACGGTCATTTATTTTGCTGGTATCACCTGCATAGGTTAAAACTGGCACAGGTGCATTTAAAGTTACATGATATACTGTAGTACCTATGGTTTCATCAGGGTGCCCGCTTTCATGGTTTTCACCTAAAATGATGAGCTGAGCATCTACTTCCTTTGCCACTTCCAGGATTTTTTGATATGGCTTACCCATTACCACCTGAGTTGAAATGTCAAGTTGCGGTTTCTTTTGCTTTAACTCCCGTGTCACCTCAGTGAGCTGGTCTTTTGCCTGGCTGGTTATTTGAATGAGTTGTTCATTCGATTGGAAGAACTGTGCCAGTAGCCCCGGAGTATCTATAACGTAAAGAAAGATTAAAGCTGCATCTGTTTTTTCTGCAAGATTGCCTGCATATTGAACAGCTCTTATAGAAGGTTCTTTGAAATCAATGGGTACAAGAATAGTCTGAATATTTTTTCTCATCCACTTTAGTTTGATTATTTGAACAACCTTTTTATTTAAAGGTTTAACAACATTATTTTTTTTGGGGGGTAATTTATTAGTAATAATAAACAAAAATAATTAAGAACCTGTTCTGGGAATATGCTAAGAAATAAATTTTGAATTTTATTAACAAGTTAAGTTAAAAATATGAGCAGGCTTCTCGAGGAAGTAAAAATTGAAATTGGAAAACCTTATTCCGATCTGGAGTTTCTATTAAAATGCCTGGAAGAAGTCCTGATTGAAAACGGGAAGCCTGATCTTGCATCGGTTATCCCATGGATTTCGGAGAAAGATCCTGTATTCACTAACAGCAATTCCGGTGAATTACTACATCTGTATTCCATAAGTTTTCAGTTGCTTAATTTGGCAGAAGTGAATGGTGCTGTGCAGAACCGTCGATACAGGCAGGAAACGGAAGGGTTTAATAGTATTAGCGGAATGTGGGGAGAAGTTTTTCATAAGTTTAATGAAGAGAATATTTCCGATGAGGAAATTGCTCAGATTCTGAAGCAGATTCATGTTGAACCTGTTCTTACTGCTCATCCTACTGAAGCTAAACGTCCTGTTGTCCTATCCCTTTACAGGCAGCTTTATCTGTTATTGGTGAAGCGCGAGAATTCCATGTATACTCATTTCGAGCAGGAAGAAATTAAGCACGATATTAAATCTTTATTACATCAATTATGGTTCATTGGTGAAATCTTTATTGAGAAACCGGCTGTTGAATCTGAACTTGAAAATGTTCTTTATTATTTCTATAAGGTTTTTCCTGAAGTTATACATTATATTGATTACCGGTTGTCGGAGGCTTGGGAAAAAGCAGGTTACGATTTACGTTTAATTGAGGATAATGAATATATGCCTTCCATAACTTTTGGAAACTGGGTGGGTGGTGATCGAGACGGGCATCCGCTTGTTACTGCCGAGGTTACCCGGAAGACATTAGAGAAGTTTAGACTTCATGCTTTTCTGTTGCTGAAATCATTACTCGATGAACTATCGGAGAAATTAAGTATTTATTGTAATATCGATTCACTGAATGAAAAGTTTAAAAATCAATATATTAAAATCCGGTCTGCTTCAAAACCTTCTGCATCAAATAATCCCCGGGAGCCCTTCAAGAGCTATATTCAACTGGTCAAAAATAAGCTGCCGGTAAAAGAGAATGGTACAGGTGGGATTGAATTGTCGGATAAACCATACACCTATTCTAACTCATCTGAACTTGAGTCTGATCTTTTGGTTTTAAAGGAGGCACTGATTGACATGGGTGCCCGTTCTCTGGCCGTTAATGATGTTCAGAAAGTATTACGCCATTTAAAAGTTTTTGGTTTTCATTTGGCTCATCTCGATATCAGGCAGAATAGCGGGTATTACCATTCTGCTCTTATGGAAATAGTCAAAATCGCACTCCCTGATAAATTTAATGAATTATCGCTTGGTGCAATTTCTGTGAAACAATTTGTACTGGAAGAACTTTCTCATTCTCGTCCGTTTTTAAGTCGTTTTGATTCATTAGATTCCGATAAAGTGGTTGAAACGCTGAATACATTCAGGGTACTGGCAGACCACATCCAAAAATATACAGAGCGTGCATTGGGTTCTCTTATTGTAAGCATGACCCGTAATGTGGCTGACCTGTTTCAGGTTTATTTATTTGTAAGAGAAGCCGGAGTTGCTGAGTATACCACCAATGGATTAGTGTGCCCCCTGCCGGTAGTTCCTTTATTTGAGACCATTGAAGATTTGAAAAATAGTCCCGATGTACTGGATGAATATTTTCGTCATCCGGTTACTCAAAACAGTCTTAGATATATACAAAAGAAACGAAAGCTACCAGTTCCTGTTCAGGAGATTATGATCGGTTACAGTGATAGTAACAAAGATGGTGGAATTTTGGCAAGCACCTGGTTTCTTTACGAAGCACAGGTTAAACTGACAGAAGTAGCACAAAAACATGGAGTACAGCTTCGTTTTTTTCATGGGAAAGGTGGAACCATCAGCAGGGGAGCAGGCCCTACCCACTGGTTTATCCGTTCACTTCCCGGACCTGTTATGAACGGCCGTATTCGTATTACCGAACAGGGGGAAACGATTGAACGAAAATATGCCAATAAAGTGAACGCTGCCTATAACCTCGAATTGTTAATTGCAGGTATCACCCGTCAAACATTGCTGCATAAAAAGGAAAATAAAGACCATAACAGCCAACGAAATAAACTGTTTGCATTTATGGCTTCAGAGAGTTATAAAGCCTTTATATCTCTTACGGGCCATCCATTGTTTATTAAATTTTATAGTCAGGCTACTCCAATTGATGCTATCGAATCGAGCAAGATTGGATCGCGGCCGGCAAGGCGTACAGGAAAACGATCATTGGATGATCTACGGGCCATCCCCTGGGTATTTAGCTGGACACAATCACGTATCCACCTTTCCAGTTGGTATGGTGTGGGTACTACACTAATGAAATTACAAGATGAACATCCCAATGATTACCAACTGTTAAAACATCTGGCTAAAACCGACGATTTTGTACGTTATGTTCTTACTAATATCGATACAAGCCTGGCAGCAACCGATGAGAATATAATCTTATTGTATAGCAACCTTGTTGAGGATGAGCAGGTAAGGACAGAAATCCTTCAGTTGCTGTTGGAGGAATTGCAACGTACCCGTAAAGCTATGGCCGGTTTGCTGGAAAAACCATTGTTGGAAAGACGTAAAAATCATTATTACTCCACCCTGTTGAGGGCAGAAGCTTTATATCCGCTTCATCGGCAGCAGGTCAACTTGCTTAATAAATGGAGAAATTCCCTTAAAGAGCATCAAAAAAAAGATAGTGAATTTTTATTGAATGGCTTGCTTAATAGCATAAATGCCATTGCCAATGCTATGGGTACCACCGGCTGAGTACTTATTCATTATACTTGTGAAGGAAGAAAACTTACTATGTAAGTTGCACCTTCAACACCTTTTCTTCTAATTTTATTGGTATTCTCTTCAGTACTTCTTCGAGGCATATTCGTCTTATGTTCGATATTTAATGAATTTGAACCGAAGAAATATCGAACTTGTATCGAACTTGTATCGAAGAAACCCTGGAGAAGAGAGCAGGCAGATGATGAGAATTATTATTTCTAATTTTGACATTTACTATTATGTTCAGTAATAACAAATGCATGATTTGGAGAATGAGCAGTAGTGAATTGTCAGGAAATATTATAGTATATATTTTATAACAATACAGGATTGTATTGATTATGAATATTAACATGTAAATGAGGAAGAAAGGTCTGTAGTGTTAGAGGTACGCGTGAATCCAATATCAGGATAATCCCGGTTTTTAATATCAAGTAACCGGGATTCCTGAAATCAAATGTGGTGATTGCCTGAATTTATACTTCAAATGAATCTACCGAGCGATATGCATTGATGAATGCAACCTCACCTTCTTTGCCTGGTATGCTTCTTCCATGTTCACAGCAAAGTACACCTTTGTAACCTTTGTTATAAATATGTTTGAATACGTTTCTGTAGTTAATTTCTCCGGTAGTGGGTTCTTTTCTTCCCGGATTATCACCGATATGGAAAGCACCTATCTCGTTCCAGGCACGATCGATATTGGGAATGATATTACCTTCAGTTATTTGTTGGTGATACATATCATTAACGATCTTACAAGCAGGGCTGTTTACTGCACGACAAATCATATAGGATTGCGGTATACCAGTCAGGAAGAGTCCCGGGTGATCCCACCGGTTCAATGGTTCGAGGACTATAGTGATGCCATTTTTCTCTGCAATATCACTCAGTTCACGCATAGAATCGATGACATTAGCTGTTTGATAATCAAACTCAAGTCGTTCGTTATACCTCCCTGGTACCATTAGCGCATGAGTAGCTCCGGTTCGTTTAGCTGTTTCAATTCCTTCATTTAGCTTGTCCCTGAGCATTTTCCGCGACTCTTCATTAAAGAGTACCATTGATTCGGTTTTAAAATCAGCATACAATACAAAAGGTCCCCAATCCATATTGTTACGTGACAGTTCTGCTGCCATTTTATCCTGTACTTCAGCTGATTTTCCCATTAGTCCATTATCAAATACTGCCCGAAATCCCTGGTCAGCAATAAATTTAATATTATCAATGGGATCTTTTCCTGCATGTTCAGGGAAAGTACCAAGGTGGGGTGCATACTTTAATTTAAATTTTGCCTGATTTGTGACTGCCGTTTCTGAAGCTCCGGCATTTAATATTGTGCCTGCACCTGTTGCAGCAAGGGTTCCTGCTACTGCATTCCTTATGAAATTTCTTCTTTCCATTTCTATCGGTTTAAAAGTATTATATTGATAACGGTACTAATAGTGATTCATATCAGCAAGACCTTATTTGTTGTGGTCGTCTTATCACACGACTAAAATAAGGAATTGTTTCGGAATATCAGTGTGGAATTTCTATTTCAATGGAGTTAGCAATGTCTGATATTGAGAACATGAGATCGACGGTGTAACCATTATTAGAAATTATCACATTTTCATGATCTAAAATAGCAAAATAGATTCGTTGTGCGAGTTTCATCCGGTTATTAGCAATAATAATTTACAGATGAAAAACTAATTGGGAAATGGTATA
>DASRQG010000023.1:0-2953 GCA_035645995.1 Mariniphaga sp.
TTCCTGTAGTTAGTGGCACAACCGGATGGTTGGCTCAAAAGGAAGATGTTCATAAAAAATGCCTGCAATCAAATGGCACTTTTTTCTATGGCAGCAATTTTTCAGTGGGTGTTAATTTGTTCTTTGAACTAAACAGAAAGCTGGCACATTTAATGGCCTCTCATTCTGAATACAAAGCGGAAATGACCGAAGTACATCACACACAAAAGCTTGATTCGCCAAGTGGTACGGCTCTCAGCCTGGTGGAAGATCTCCTGAACATTCTGCCAGACTTGAACGGATGGAGTGAAGAAGAAAATCCTGAAGCCAATATTTTACCCATTAAATCAGAACGTCGTGGTGAAGTTCCGGGAATTCATAGTATTAAATATGATTCAGACACCGACTTTATTGAAATTACCCACAGCGCAAAAAGCCGCAAAGGGTTTGCGCTCGGTGCTGTCCTGGCAGCTGAATTCAGTCTTGGTAAAAAAGGACTCCTCACCATGAAAGATATGTTAAAAATATAATTTATAAATAATGGCAAAAGAAATATTCACCAGCAAATGGTTTAAATTTATTGTTGTTGGTACGCTCTATCTGCTTTGGGTAATCTGGCTTGGTAATTACTGGTGGCTGATCGGCCTTGCAGTGATTTTTGATATTTATGTAACTAAAAAAGTTCATTGGGCCTTTTGGAAAAAGAAGAATCCTCCCGGAGGCAGACAAACGAAGTTGGTGGAATGGATCGATGCCATCATTTTTGCTGTTATTGCAGCTACCTTTATTCGAATGTTTTTTATTGAGGCCTATACAATTCCTACCTCTTCAATGGAAAAATCGATGCTTGTTGGCGATTATTTATTTGTCAGTAAAGTAGCTTATGGCCCAAAAACGCCAAACACTCCCCTTTCCTTCCCGTTTGTACACAACACCATGCCCTTAAGCCGTACCTCAAAGTCGTATGTAGAATGGATTAAACGTCCTTATAAAAGGCTTAAGGGATTCGGCCCTGTGAAAAATAATGATGTAGTGGTATTTCATTTTCCGGAAGGCGACACAGTTGCCCTTAACATGCAAAATCAGAGCTATTATCAACTATCGCGAAACTATAGCCGTGAACGCGTATGGACCGACTCAAGAAACTTTGGTGACGTAGTAGCTCGTCCGGTTGATAAACGTGAAAATTATATTAAACGATGTATTGGTATCCCCGGGGATGTCATAGAAATGAAACAAGGCCAGGTTTACGTGAATGGGCAAACTCAGAAACATTTTGAGGGTGTACAATATAACTATCTGGTACGAACCAATGGCACCTCAATAAATCCCAAAGCGCTCGACAGATTAAATATTGCAGAAGATGACCGTACTGTGTTTTCAAGCGAACAATATATGTTTCCTTTAACACAAACCGCTTCTGAAGCAATCAAAAACATGTCGATCGTTACTCAAGTTGAACGCCTCGAAGAGGAACCTTCTGAATGGGACCCAATGGTTTTTCCACACAGCAAGGACTATCCCTGGAATGTTGATAATTTTGGGCCATTAACCATACCGGCTAAAGGCGAGACTGTTCAGCTTACATTAGAAAATCTGCCGCTGTACGAACGAATTATTCATGTATACGAAGAAAACAAACTGGAAGTGGTTGAAAATAACATTATGATTAACGACACAGCTACGACCAGTTATACTTTTAAAATGGATTATTATTGGATGATGGGTGATAACAGGCATAATTCAGCCGATTCGAGAATGTGGGGGTTTGTTCCTGAAGATCATATTGTCGGCAAAGCCAGTTTTATCTGGTTGTCCCTTAACAAGGACCGCAGCTTCCCGCGAAATATCAGAATTGGACGGATGTTCCGGTTTGTTGAATAACCACGAAATAAAATTTATAACAAAAGGATAGCATAGTTATGTTATCCTTTTTTTATCTTAGTTGAAAATTTCAGTTATGAGTGTTACCATAATCCTAATGCTTATCCTGGCCATACTTCTGGTCATATTTACTTTACAGAATTCGTTTGAAGTTTCTATTAATGTCTTCTTATGGGAAATCCCTAACGCCCCAATGGTACTGGTACTTTTAATTTGTATCCTGCTGGGTTATCTTGTGGGAGCCATTTATTTTTACCCTCGCGTCTGGAAGCTGGGACAACGCCTGCGCAGGTTGTCGGGTACAGAAAAAAAGATGGAAGCCGAACTTATTGAACTTCGTCGTAAAAATCAACCGGGCCCTGAAGGCATTGAACTCGATATCGACAACGAAGAAGAAAATAACAAAGGATTCTTCAGGGAGTAAGGATGGGTTCATTAAATTCAGTTCTTCTAAGTACTGCTTGTTTTGCTCCGGTACAATATTTCACTAAGCTTGAGCAGTTCGAAGTGATCTATATTGAGCAACACGAGCATTTTCAAAAACAAACCTTTCGCAACCGGTACGAAATACTTGGGGCCAATGGCCTGCTATCCCTTGTCATTCCGGTAGTAAAAGGACGTGGCAGAAAAATCAATATCAAAGACCTGCTCATCTCATACGATACCGATTGGCAACGAAACCATTGGCGCACCATATTTTCTGCCTATAACTCCTCTCCTTTCTTTGAGTTCTATCAGGACGATATACGTCCATTTTTTGAAAAACCGTGGAAGTATTTGTTAGACTACAACATGGCTGGTTTAGAAGTACTAACCGAACTTACAGGCCTGGAACCCAACATACAACTAACAACTGATTTCGAAGCCGTACCCAATAATAATGTGAACCTCCGGGAAGCTATTTCTCCTAAAAGTCATAAATTCCCACCTGATCAACAATTCAAACCTCATCCCTATACCCAGGTATTTACCGACAAATTTGGCTTTACCCCCAACCTCAGTATCCTGGACCTGATATTCAACGAAGGCCCCAATACTATGGTTATACTACAAAAATCAATCTTTTAAATTTGCTAATCACCCAATCAAT
>DASRQG010000024.1:0-4847 GCA_035645995.1 Mariniphaga sp.
AGATCAAATGCACCCGACGGAAGGGATTCTATGTCTTCATCAAATAGGGTAAGGTTTGCATCTGAATTGACGATCTTATCATTTACTGAATGAGCCTGTTTTAATTTCCAGGTCTTTCCGGTATAGCCTTCTGCTGTGTGATCTCCAGTTAGTAACGCATAAGGGGTTAATGCTACTGCCAGTTTTACTTCTTTCGAAACAGTGTGGCCTGTATTACTTGTAGCAGTGAGTGTGGCTACATAGTATCCCCCTTCATCATAAATGTGGACTGGATCCTTTTCTGTGCTGGTATTACCATCTCCAAAATCCCATTCCCAGTTTACGGCACTATGAGTGAGCGCAGTGAATGCTACCTGATTGCCATTGATGCTGTGAAAAACTTCGGCCGACAATGGAAACGTTGGCCGGCTTTCTTCTTCTTCACACGAATGGAGGAGAAGAAGAAAAACACCTAAAAAATTGATTAACAAAAAATAATTGTGTTTCATAGTTTTATTTTATTGATTTTCCTACTCATTGATTATTGTTCTAATTCCTTGTTAATATTTCGTTATTCTCATAAGCAGCATTGTTTTTATGGATTAATATAAGTTTTGTGAATCAATGACATACATTCTTGTGCTTAAAGAAAAAAGCTCTCCATGTTGATCAGGATAAATGAGCTCTACATAGAAAGCCCGGTATCCTGAATCGGGGTAGGAAACGGCTATGTTAAGTTCTTCCTGATTCTGAAAATGAACTTTCTCACGGATGAATTTATTGTCTCTAAAATCACGATCACCCGATTCAGAACTCCAAATATTGACTCCTGCCAAATTGTTATCCTTATTTTTAATTTGAAGGATTAATTCATTTTCAGGTGCTTCTATATCCCAGTTATAAACCGGATAATTTTCTCCATTCAGCATAATTCCGAAAAACGAATTTAATGCTTGTATGGCTTGTTGTTTATCCCCAAGTCCATGGCCTGCATTTGGAACATAATGAAGATAATTATCCCCCGGAATATCATCTATGTAATGCTTAATTGCATCCACCGGCCAATATTCATCGTTTGTTCCGTTGAAAATTAACTTTGGCATCGTGAGCTGACTTCGGTACGAATAAGGGTCTACCATTGCGACGAGATCCTGGCCGTCGGGTGTGTCTACATCCTGTGCTATTCCCAGGTTGACGTAATCCTGTATTTGGATGCTGTAACTTCCCCAGGCTTCAAGATGATATTTAATGCTGGCAGGCATGTTAAGCATATCAATTACCATAGGGGCAATGGCTTGCACTCGTTTATCTTGTGTTCCGGTGAGCCATGTGGTCCATCCACGTTTTGATGCTCCTGAAACTAAAAAACTTTTTACTGCCCGGTCAAGTGTTTCCTTTGAAAATTCCTGAATAGCATCCATCGCTTTGACAGCACTTTTTACCATGGGAAAAAGCAATGGCCAACTGTAATCCTTGTCGTTACGGAAGTTATGAAAGGTGAATGAAATGAGCTCGTCTTCAGTTAAATCATTATATAATGGTTGATTTGGCACCTGAAAGAGAACTGCAACAAGTGCATTGTTTTGTTGAGCTATCATACTCATCATCTTGATGTTGGCATCATCCGGTTGTTTCCAGTTTGGTTCTCCTTTCTTGTTACTCCCTCCTGAAATAAATAGTAAAGCCTCGTCATGTTCTACCACTTCAGGAACAAGAACCGACAGTTGGTGACTCCACTCATGTCCACGCCAATTTTGTGATACTAAACGCAGATCGTAAAGCTTAAATTGATCTGACTCATTCACATTGTCAATTTCCCATTTAAATGTTTTATCATCATTTTTCAGATAATTTTCAAGGGCTGTTGCAGGTGTAATCTTTGCTGGAGCAGTACATGATTGAAGCAACCACAGCAGTATTATTCCATACCACGAAAGTTTTAGTATTGTGTTCATAAGTCAATGGTTTTAAGTCTTTTTGAAATCATTTAAGTATCAGTTCAAGGCATTTTATCCAGAAGGCATTGTAATGTTCCCAATAAACAAAATTACACCCCCAATGAGGAGCCGGGTCTGACATATAAGCAAGTACTTTTCCTTTTTCTATTTCACCATATACCAATAATGGATCACCTGTTTCCTTTATACGTATAATTGTATCAAAACCGTTACGTTCTTTGGTTTGATTGTATCCTAATATAGGGGGCATTTCTAATAGTTTTACTTCACCAAAATATTCATTCCACTTATCATTTGCTACCGGATAAAAACCCTCGGTGCTTTCTACCAGGTCGTCTGCCTCAAGACAGGTCACAGGAATGATTTCCCTCAGTCGTGTACGGCCCCAGCCTCCTTTTCCTATTTCACCCGAAAAAGAAAGCCAGCCACCCATAAACATCACACTTTTTCCGCTTTTTACCCAGTCTACAGTCAGCCGGGTACGATCAGGCATGGTTAATATTCCCTTCCCCATTTTTTCACGATCGAAAAAAATGGGTGCCAATTGAAAGTTTTTAGCTTCAATATCACTGAAGATCACTACATCATAATCCTCCAGCACTTTTTCATAATCTCCCGGACCCATTTTGTAAAAATCCCATGCAGGTACTGATTTTACCTCATGTTCTCCGGATGATTGCAAAGCTTTCATCAACCATTCACCATAGTTGAAAATATCGATTCCTTTATATTCATAATTGAATGGAGATTCTGCAAATACGGGCCCCATTAATACCGCCCAATCTCCTACATAAAAAATTTTTGCCATAGCATTGTTCGATTAAGTTTAATTATAAATTTCTGATTCGATTTGCTCTTATAACAAGCATTCCGAACCTGTAATTGTGATCATCTTAGTATTGCCAACGGTTAATCCACCCTAAAATGAACATCTATATCCTTATCAAATTTCCGTTTTTTAATTTGAAAATACCACTTGTAAATTGATAATTTTATACAGAAATTTTGCTTATGAAACCAGGTATTGTAATTTTGAAGTTAACCAGTTGAATTATCACAGATAATAAAATTATTAGGATTGCTTTCAGTATTTTGAAAGGTGTTAAGAATAATGATTTTTGTTACATTCTACAATTTTTTATTCTGATTAATAACGATAACAGGAAACATATACTTGTTTGTCCGGAAAAAAGGAAGAAAATACCAGGAAACATATTTTTATAAAGGCCGGAATAGAGGTTAGTATATATTTTTAATTATTTTTGTGAATGACGTGTTCGCACACGGCAAAAAAAATGAAACCTTAAAATTTAGATATGAATCGTTTAATTTATCTTCCTCTGTTTTTTCTAATCCTTAGTGGATGTAATCCCGGAACCAATGATGGTTGGGTCGATTTGTTTAATGGTAAAGACCTTACCGGTTGGAAACAATTGAATGGTGAAGCTAAGTACGAAGTTGTCGATGGTGAAATTGTGGGAACTACTGTTGCCAACACACCTAATTCTTTTCTGGCTACAGAACAAACTTACTCTGATTTTATTCTGGAAGTAGAAATGCTGCTTGTCGATGATTTTAACTCAGGTATTCAGTTTCGAAGTGAAAGCCGACCCGACTATATGAATGGCAGGGTGCATGGTTATCAGTGTGAAGTTGACCCCTCTGATCGTGCCTGGAGTGCGGGTATATATGATGAAGCCCGCCGAGGATGGCTTTATACCGGTGAACTGAATCCGGATGCTAAGTCAGCTTTTAAACAAAACGACTGGAATCAATACCGGATAGAATGTATTGGCTCCGATATCAAAACCTACCTTAATGGTGTGCAGGTTGCACATTTAATTGATGATATGACCCCCGAAGGTTTTATTGCACTGCAGGTTCATTCTATACGTGATGAGAACTTGGCCGGAAGGCAAATTAAGTGGAGAAATATCCGTATTAAAACAGAAAATCTTGAACCATCTGCCAACGAAGGTATCTATGTGGTAAACCTGCTTCCAAATAATTTGAGTGATGCAGAAAAAGAACAAGGTTTTAAACTTCTTTTTGATGGAAATTCTACCGATCAGTGGAGGAGTGTAAATGGAGATGAATTTCCCGACAGAGGTTGGGAAGCTAATGACGGTGTTTTAAAAGTTCTTGCCAGCGGTGGCGATAAAGAAAAGCAAGGTGGCAGCATTGTTACCAAAGAGGAATTTGGGCCTTTTGAATTAAAATTTGAATTTAACTTTACCGAAGGTGCCAACAGTGGTATAAAATACGGCTTGGGAAACAATGGATTGTCTGTTGGTTTGGAATATCAAATTCTTGATGATGAAAATCATCCGGATGCAAAGAATGGTATCAACGGAAACCGTACCCTTGCATCTTTGTATGATCTGATTCCGGCTAAGAAAGAAGGCCGTTTTATAAAAGGGGCGGGTGAATGGAACCGTGGCCGAATCGTATTACACCCCGACGGAAAAGCCGAACATTGGCTTAACGGTCGTAAAGTAGTTGAATTCACCCGTGGTAGTGAGGAGTTTAATGAATTGGTTGCCGGTAGTAAGTTCGCTGAAAGAGAAGGTTTTGGAATGTCAGAAAGAGGTCCGATACATATACAGGATCATAACGATGAGGTGCATTTCAGGAGTATAAAAATCAAAGAATTGTAACCATGGCAAACAGGAGAAATTTTTTAAAAGCGGCAGGGATCGGTGTGGTTGCTGCTTCAATTCCGTCAATGGCTGTTGCTTCCAATGGTAAAGATTCTGCTTCTAAGAAGAAGTATGATTACCGGCTTGGGATTGCTTCATATTCATTACGGAAGTTTGATACAGAAAAGGCACTTGACATGGCTGTACGTTGTGGTGTTAACCGTATTACTTTTAAAGATATGCACCTGCCACTCGATGCCGATAAAGAAAC
>DASRQG010000025.1:0-2144 GCA_035645995.1 Mariniphaga sp.
AAGGGCAACGGGTAAGAAAGGTTTGGCAAAAGGCACCGGGTGTTGTGGAAGAGAGAATGTATTTGGGGGATCTGGAGATCTTTCGCAGAATGGATGGAGCCGGAAATGTCATTTTGGAGCGTGAAACACTGAATATCAAAAGCATTGTAGATAAATCTAAACCGGAACCAGTAGAAGAAATATCTGAAAACGAGCAGGATAATGTACTTGGTGCATTTGAAAGATTCTGGGAGAATGCCGATATTTGGAGATTTTTAAAACAGAAAAACGTTCCTGCAAATGAAAATGAGCAAAAAGACGATAATAGATTGAATATGTTTCGTTACAGAATCGGGGCTGTCAGCACAGCAGGATATATTTTTGATCACCAGGACCAAACGTATCCCGACAGGTTAGCAATGGTAGAAACCAGGACAGTTGGTGATGATGGGTCAGCGGGGCAGATGATATGTTTTCAGTACAGCAATCACCTGGGCTCTGCGGCACTTGAGTTGGATGAAACTGCTCAAATTCTATCGTATGAAGAGTATTATCCCTATGGAATGAGTTCTTATCAGGCTGTTAATTCCGATCGGGAGATAACGGGCAAGAGGTACAGGTTTAGTAGTAAAGAGCGGGATGAAGAGAGTGGGTTGTATTATTTTGGGGCGAGGTATTATGATGCGGATATCGGGTTGTGGACGAGTACGGATCCTGCGGGTCAGTTCTGGTCACCATACAGCTATACGGGAAATGGGGTCAATCCAATTATAGGGGTCGATTCTGATGGCGAGTCCATTCATTCTGCTTTGAGTCTAATTTCAACACATAGGTTAGCAATCTTCGAATCTGCAAATAAATACGGTGTACCTGCACAAGCATTTGGAAATGTTATCTTCCAAGAACATTTGAATGGAATAGGCAACGATTTATGGAATATAGCTGGTAAAATGGTTCGAGGTGCACAAGGCAAAATAGAAGGATATAGCGGTGGACTTGGAAATATGCAAGTTCGCCATGTTATGAAATTAGCAGGAGTGGATGCCAAAGGTGCTTTAAAAATTATGAATGATCCAGCGAAAATGATAGATTTAATGGGACAACACCTTGCTGAGATTCAATCAATAATTGGTTCAGACAATCCTGTCGATTTGGCAAAAGCATGGAACGTTGGTGCAGAAGACTTCAATGCAGGTGAAAGAGGAATTGTTGGTAGCCGATCTGAAAATTTCCAGATTGAGATAGGAAAGGCGCTAACCACGGGTGATGTGGCTTCAACAATGAAGAAAAAACCTGAATAGCAAAGATATGAAAAGTCTAAAGGTCGGTTCTATATTGAGAATTATTTTGCCATCATTAGTAGTCCTTTTTGCTTTTATGTTTGGCAGAACAAAGGGCTTTGTGATTGAATATTCGCCAATTTATGGTGAATTGAAGTACGCACAGAATGCGTCAACAGGTGCTTCAAATGCAGACACATTAATTCTAATTGGTATTCCATTTTATTTAGTTTTTTTGTTGGCGTTTGGTATTTGGAAATTTAAGAGATTGAACCTAAACGTCACAAGAAGTGTGATCTTAATTCTAATAAATGTTTTTCAAGCAGTCTTCCTTTTGGCACTCATTTCAGAGAACCGAGTTAGCTTTCTTAAAACTATATGGTATGATAAAAACTTGTTCCTTTTAATGTGGCTTGTAGCTTTTAATGGGTGTTGTATTTATTCCTTGTATGACTTTGTGCATACAGTTAAACAAAGAAAATAATTTAAAAATTAACTCACCACTCCCACCCCTTCCTATTCTTCCTAGAAAAAAGTTCGAGTTTTTTCAATATCGGATACGCCTTCTCAATTTCAATAAATATCATCGGGTTTTTCCGAGTGTTTGTTGTTTAATTTTGAGGGCTTCTCTTTCGAACACTTGTCTTGATCAGGATGGTCAGGATTAAAGGATACTCAGGATAATCAGATTTCTTACTGCCTGTTCTTATCATGACATTTTACGATTCGATAATTATATTAATATACAACTATAATTTTATTAAATATTGATAGCGCAACCCAGGAAAAATGGTTAAAGATGAATATTGAAGATCCTTTAACTCACAAAATTATTGGATGTGCTATGAATGTTCACAATTTTCTTGGTAATGGTTTTCAAGAGGT
>DASRQG010000026.1:0-2855 GCA_035645995.1 Mariniphaga sp.
TATCCTATTGATCATTATGAAATAATAATTGATGGTAAGCTGGCCGGGAAGTTAGAACACAAACCACAGATATTAAAAAGCAAACCTTTTTTATTTGAAACTCCACTAAATGGCAGGGAAATATTTGTAGCTGCAGTTGACAAACAAGGTCAGCGTACTGAAGCTAAAGTTGTTTAAATTATAAAATAGGAATATAACCTCATTTAACTACTTTATAAATTCAGGATACTTCTGAGCAATATAAACTCAATGTTTTATTCAGTAGTAGAACAACAAATTTAATAAGTATTGAACCAAATCTTTTCTGAAAGGTTCCATTATCAATATTTAAACTAATTACATGGTGGATAAATTATCTGATCCTATAGGAAGGCTGATGGGCCTTCGTTACAAATCACACCCCTGGCATGGGGTTTCAATTGGTAAAAATGCACCTCAGGAGGTGACAGCTTTTATTGAAGTTGTATCAACAGATACAGTGAAGTATGAAATTGATAAGGAAAGTGGTTATCTAAGACTCGACAGGCCACAAAAATTTTCAAACGTTATTCCGGCTTTGTATGGATTCATACCTCAAACATTTTGTGGTGTAGGGGTGGGAAACTTCTGTAATGAGAAAACCGGCCGTACCCAGGTAACAGGTGACGGAGACCCTATTGATATCTGTGTGCTTACAGAGAAAACATTGGCACATGGTGACTTATTAGTAAATGCCAGGCCAATAGGAGGGTTTAGAATGATTGATGGCAATCAGGCTGATGATAAGATTATTGCAGTTTTGCTTAACGATACCGTATATGGTCACTTCAAAGAGATGACTGAAGTTCCTAATATAGTTATACAACGACTTGAGCATTACTTCCTTACCTATAAAGATATGCCCGGACAAGAAAGTAATACTGAAATTACAGCCGTGTATGATTCAAAAGAAGCTTTTGAAGTAATTGAACTTGCTATGAAAGATTATAACCACCGTTTCGATAATTTAGGTAAACTACTTGCCTGAAAAAAAACCTGACATACTTATGAAACGAAACCAGGAAAACCTCCTGGTTTTTATATTCTTATTGAATACTATTTTCTGACAAGATTGATATTGGAATAATTAAAGTCATTCTTCTCATCATAAATATCCTCTCTTTCTATCTCTTCCCATTCATTAAAATCAATCTCAGGGAAATAGGTATCAGCTTCAAAAGTCTTATGCACCACCGTCAGATAAAGCTTTCCGGCAAGGGGATAAAATTGTCTGTATACCATTCCGCCTCCAATTACAAACGCTTCTTCTTCATTTTCAACTTTATCAAGAGCCTGGTCGAGCGAAAACACTGTTTCACATCCTTTAAATTTGTCATTTTTACGATCAGTAATAACAATGTGTCTTCTTTCCGGAAGCGGCCAATTGGGAAGAGACAGTAAAGTGTTTCGTCCCATAATAAGGGCATGTCCTGTTGTAATCTCTTTAAATCTTTTTAAGTCGTTAGGCAAATGAAATAATAAATCATTGTCTTTACCAATAGCAAAATTTTCGGCAATTGCCACAATAATAGAAATATTATTAAAAATCATGATATACTAAAATTTTCAAATAACATCAGAGGCCTGATGTCACTAAACTGCTACCTTCCCTTTTATATGAGGATGAGCAGTATAATTTAACAGTTCAAAATCATCGTACTTAAATTCAAATATATTTTTCACTTCCGGGTTTATTTTCATCTGTGGAAGCGAATAAGGTTCACGTGTAAGCTGTAGTTTCACTTGCTCAAGATGATTGGAATAGATATGAGCATCGCCAAAAGTATGTACAAAATCACCAGGTTGCAGGTTTGTCACCTGTGCCATCATTAATGTAAGCAATGCATATGATGCAATATTGAATGGAACTCCCAGAAAGACATCTGCACTACGTTGATACAACTGACATGATAACTTGCCATCAGCTACATAGAATTGAAACAATACATGGCAGGGAGGAAGATTCATTTTATCGAGTTCACCTACATTCCAGGCACTTACAATATGCCTGCGTGAATCCGGGTTGTTTTTTATAGATTCAACAATCTGGCTGATCTGATCTATTGATCTGCCGTCAGGTGTAGGCCAGCTTCTCCACTGGTAGCCATAAATATGGCCTAAATTTCCATCAGCATCAGCCCATTCGTTCCATATTCGCACCCCGTTATCGGTCAAATATTTTATGTTTGTATCTCCGGCTAAAAACCACAATAACTCATGGATAATCGATTTAAGATGCAGTTTTTTGGTCGTCACCAAAGGAAAACCAGTACTCAGATTGAATCTCATCTGATGCCCAAAAACACTTAATGTTCCGGTTCCGGTACGATCTTTTTTTTCTACACCTTCATCTAGTATGGTTTGCAAAAGATGTAAGTATTGTTTCATCTTCGTATTTGTTTTGTGTTATCTGCAAAAATAAACAATCATGTCCCTTTATGGCACATAAAATATAAAACTTGTACAAATTTAACACGGTGAAATAGAGCTTACACAAACTCCCTGAATATTAACTTCTTTTCTTATACGGAAATTTTCTTGCAATAGGTTTCATCATTGCTTTTGAAAGCTGATCAGGACTACTACCTATTGAACCTGAATATACATGATTGAATTTCCAAAGCAGTTTAGAATCATTACCACTGTGTAAGGATATTGTAACATCGGCCTGATTTGTTGGCCCCCATATACTAAATAGCACTCCAAGAGCAACTGCAGCCCCGGTAGACATTGGTTTTGTTGTTAATACAACACCTGTTATTACTTCATCAACTTCAAGTAAACGAGCCAATTCATCTTTTGAAAATTCACTCAGCTTTTTAATATCAATGTTGTTC
>DASRQG010000027.1:0-5853 GCA_035645995.1 Mariniphaga sp.
TGGTGAGCAAATCCCTTTATCAGGACTGGTAAAGTTAAATAACGGAACCGGGTTAAAAACAATTGCAGCAGGCAAGGAAGGAGAGTATTTTCCGGTAACGCTGGATATTCCCCTTAGTGAGTTTCACAATACGGTATCACGTGTCAAGGAAATTGCGGGCAGGCATAAAGCATTTGATGTAAGTTTTGGTGGCTCAATTCTTTCGAACCGGGCTATGCTGATGGAGTTACTGATGATAATCGGCATCAGCCTTTTACTGCTTTACTTTATCCTGGCAGCACAGTTTGAATCATTTGTATTGCCACTGATCGTCCTGGCAGAAGTGCCGTTGAACCTTTTTGGCGTATTTCTGCTCCTGCTGCTGTTTGGTTCAGGCATCAACATCATGTCGGCCATCGGGATTATTGTGATGGCAGGTATAGTAATAAACGATTCAATTCTGAAAGTTGATACCATCAATAAGCTAATGGACAGCGGGCATTCATTACTTCGGGCCATTTACATAGGCGGGCATCGCAGGTTAAAGCCCATAATTATGACCAGCCTCACCACTATCCTGGCAATGCTGCCCTTCCTGTTTCAGGAAGGTATGGGTGCCGAGCTGCAAAAACCCCTTGGACTGGCAATTATCGGAGGAATGATAACAGGTACCCTGGTTAGTTTATTCCTGATACCACTGATGTACTATTTGTTATGAAAAAAGTAAATCACCATAGTCTAGTGTGAAGGATTTAAAGAATTGTTTATCCAGATATTTCTTCGTCATAGGATTCCTGCATTCCTTAAAACTTACCAAAATCAATATTTCTTTCAACTCCATCGGAAAACTGAAGATTAATTATATAATCCCCTTTTTATCCATTTGCAATGTCGTCAGAGTCGTTTAACACAACAATGTCGGGTGGTAATCCAATACCTTCAAAACTTCGGTTTTCACCTCGTCTCTGTCAACCGTAACAAAAGCTGATGCGGGGCAGTATATTTTAAGTAACCACTAAGCCCCAAATATTTTATACATGATGTTGGCAGCTGGGCATTTTTCATTCTATTTCAAAATCATCTGAACAATCAGATTCTCCTGTTATACATGTAAAACAACCTTTTCCAGTTATTGCTGAACCAATAATCCATATTGGATTTCCACAATCACACAATCACACAATTCTCCTTGAGTTTTACGTTTCTTAAACTCCTACAAATTTTTCTTTAATACACCAGCTTTCAAGTCTGGATTGCTCTTTATTAATTGTGCAACAAATTCGTCAATTGATATTTTTTGAAATCCCTTTTTCATCTGGTCAAAAGTCAAAGTGTCTTTTTGTTATTGGTATCTGTTTTACTTTTACAATATTTTCTAATATTTTATCAAGTGTTTTAGTTAGTCTGGTCAAATTTGGAACATCCCCGAAAAAAATATCATCCAAATCTGCAGAGTCAGCAGTTTTCAGTTCATTAATCAACTGTTTCGATTTGTCGATAAATTCTTGTTCATCTTTGCAATCACCAGATAGTAACCCGAATTGCAAAGTCAAATCGTGATTAAATTTTTCAGCTTCGGATATAATTGCCCGATAAGCTTCTCTTGATAAATCGTCTGTATCCATTATGTGCTGTCTTGTTTGCCTTGCTGCCAACGTTCAGGTGCTAAATTTCGTAGTGGATTTCGAAGCGCGTTCCTTTCTGTCACAGCTGAACTACGAAACGAGAGGCCGCCTCTGAAACACCCACGGATACCGCTATGAAATTTGCACAATGTTAACGCCTGGCATTTATTTTTTTAACATGTTTTCAATCAGTAAAATAAATTCATCAATCGGCTCAAAATAAGGCATCACTTTTTCTTTGTGGAAATCAAATAAGTCATCATAATCTCCTTTTGCCTCCACGTGAATAACTGAGAATATACTTTCCCATATTTTGAATCAATCTTACCTGTCTTGATAAAATATTCTGAAAAATTTGATTTTGCTCCGTTATGAGTTATTCTGATTCCTTCTCGTTGTATATTATCGTATAATGGAGTAATTGAATATTTTAATTTCCAGTCATCTTTAGAGTAAATCAATGGAGAGAAGATTTCACCTGTTTCCAATTCCAACTCATAAAATTCATCCATAAACCTGGTTTCAAAGTCAAAAGTAACATTTGGAGTATTAAGCAATATAAGCAAATCCCAATCAGAAAGTTTTTTTGCATTTCCTCTTGCCTGAGAGCCATATAAATACACCTCAGAATCTGGAGCGTTTTTATTAACGACCATCTTTATTTTTTGTAATATTTGCTCTTTGTTACTCATATTACAAATATAGTGAAAATTGCCTTAGAAAAAGATTTTTGCCGTTTTACGGTTGGCGGTATGGTTAGTTGCCGATTTCGAAGCACTTTCGTATCAAGTTACAATTACTTTTAATACGATCTTTGCCGATCGAATAGGCACTGCATTGGCATTTAACTATACCGCGTGTTGAACTAAACCCCGCATGCGGGGAGCTTTTGGGCTTAAATTTATGAATTGTTGGTAATTATCGTTGATTTTACTGCCATTAATATTTAAAAAATTTATTATGAGCAGAAAATCTTACCTGGAACAAGCCTGTGAGGCGGTTCCTGAATTCAAAACCATCAGCGAAAAATTCCTTCGCAAGTACACCATTGCCGGCAAATCTGAATCGTGCACCCGCAATTACCTGATGCAGGTATCAAAGATGGTGCTGCATTTCAAAACTTCTCCGCTGGAGCTGTCTGTCGATCAGATGGAAGAATACCTTTTCCATATCCGGCAAAACGAAAAGCCCAGCATGAGCTCATTCAAGCACCTGATTTATGGCCTGCGTACCCTTTTTTCAATGTTTAAAAATGAGAAGCTCTACCTGGCCCTGCCTCCTGTATCACGCAGTAAAGTCCTGCCTGTTGTGTTCTCCCAGCCGGAGATTAAGCTAATCCTTAAAACCTCCAGGTTGCTAAAGCACAGGATACTTTTTGCCCTTACCTATGATTGCGGTCTTCGGATTTCTGAAATCATCAACCTGAAAATAACAGATGTTGATTTTGACCGAAACATGGTACATGTTCGCCAAAGCAAACATAAAAAGGATCGCTACATACCGATATCGCCACTTACTGTAAAAGGTTTAAAACAATACATCAATACTTCCAACCCGTCCGAATGGCTTTTTAACGGGAAAATACGCGGTCAGCAAATCAGCCGTGCAGGTATCCGACACGCTTTCAGGTCATGTATAAAGAAAGCAGGCATAAAAAAAGAAGTATGCATCCATACGCTTCGTCATAGCTATGCCACGCACCTGCTGGAAATGGGACTTGATATTGTAAGTGTTAAAAATCAACTGGGCCATGCTGATATCGTTACCACAATGATGTATCTTCATATTGCAAAGTCAAATCCAAAAGCAGGTTTTGCTCCTATGGAAAAACTGTACGGCAATGTATCAGGATAATACCTTAGGGGCAGTTGTTCGTAAGTTTTTACCTGCATTATTGAAAGAAAAAGGTATTTCAAGATACCAGTTAAAGGTACTGCGGGCACTGGATTCATGCCGTACCCCTGCATTGGGAGGTTCGGTAATGGCCTGCAATGATTGTGGTTCCATGCATTACGTGCTGCATAGCTGCCGAAACCGGCACTGTCCCCGTTGCCAGGGAATCGACAAGGAACTGTGGGTTGAAGCAAGAAAACAGGAACTGCTTCCTGTAAAGTACTTTCATGTGGTTTTTACTGTACCGCATCATTTGCTGGAACTGTTTCGTTTTAACCGGGAAGTAATGTACAACCTGCTGTTCGAAAAATCATGGGAAACCTTGTGCCTGTTTGCAAAAGATACTAAACTGCTTGGTGCTGCCCTTGGAGCAATTGCTGTTCTGCACACCTGGGACCAGCAGTTGAAATATCATCCCCACCTGCATCTCATTGTACCGGCAGGTGGTATTGATAAGGACGGCAAATGGAAAAGCAGCCGGCAGGATGGTAACTTTTTGTTTAACGTAAAACAAATGTCTGCAGTTTTCAGTGCTCGTTTTGTAAAAAAGCTGCGTAGATTAAAACAACAAGGAATAATCAACAAGCAGGTTCCCCGGGATCTTATAAAAAAGCCCTGGGTGGTATATGCAAAACAGGCTTTTGGTTCACCTCACAGTGTAGTGGAATACCTGGGACGATACACACACCGGGTAGCCATCTCCAATGCACGGATTCTAAAAGTAACCGGTTCACATGTCACCTTCTCCTGGTGCGACAGGGAAAACGGCTATCAAAAGAAACATCAAACCATAACGGGCGTAGAATTCCTGAAACGTTTTCTCGATCATATCGTGCCGCCATACTTTCGCAGGATACGCCACCTGGGCTTTCTAAGTTCACGAAACAAAAAACACAGTCTGGCAGCTATCCGGAAAAGCTTTGATGAAAAATCAATGCATACAACATCACTTTCGAGGGCACAGGTGCTGGAATTACTTTTTGGTGAACGTTCCCTGCTAAAATGCACCGACTGCGGCGGAGAACTTAAACTGCTTGAATCCTGGCGGAAACAGCGGGCCCCTCCTGTCGATGTAAGGGAAGGAATTTGTTAACCTCTTCATATAGTAAAAAGTAAAAGGAATGCGCATAAAGCGTAAATGGAAATATTATGTCTGAAAGCAAAAGAATAAAGCATGAACCTGCAAAGATATTAGCAAAACTCATACAAATCCAGAAAAATGATAACCAGAATGTGTCCTCTGTAGTGAATAATCAAACGGTTAAGAGCAGAAAAAAGTTTTCGGAAAAACGAAAATACCCATTAAAAACACTATAAATAAAGTCTTGATTAAAAGGAGGTTAAAGGAGGCAATGTTTAGTTCAACATACCCTCCAATGTAACGCGTATGCAAGCAACGCTTTATTGGAGGCTAAGTATTGTGGCATGTTTCCTTTCTTATTTAGTTCTTTTTTGCTGAAATTATAATAAATATTGGTCTTCTCATTTCGTCTTTCATTTCTGGATATTTTTTTAAAATTTCCTCCGATGGTTTTGGTTCGGATATTTCTTTAATATCAAAATTTGATTGAATTACCGTATTTATTATAGTTTCCATAGTCCGATGATATTTAATCACTTCATGTCCAAGAAAAAGGGTTTTCCTATTACTTTCATCTTGATAATTGTCAATTGGCCAATGTATCCGATTCTTGTTCTCGTCCGTAAACCAATCTTGTTCAGCTCTGGAGGTAAAAACAGGATGTTCCATTGAGAACACAAAACTTCCTCCCTTTTTTAGGGTTTGGTTAATTTTTCCAAAAACAGTTTTCAGATCTTTTAGGTAATGGAAAGCAAGCGAGCTAATGACAATATCGAATTGTTCCGTTTCAAAGTCAATATCCTCGATTGCCATTTGCCTGTAGTCAATTGCCAAATCTTTAGAATTTTCTTTGGCTTTATCAATCATTTTTCTCGATAAGTCAATTCCAATTACATTTTCCGCGCCTTGTTGCTTAGCATAAATACAATGCCAACCATATCCGCAACCAAGGTCAAGAACATTCTTTTCTTTAAAATCAGGTAACATTTTTCTTAAAATATACCATTCTCCTGCAGAATTTAAACCGTCTATCGAACGAGGCATTTTCGCATAACTTTCAAAAAAGTCATTGTCGTCGTATTTATTTTGTTTCATCTTAATGTTCTATGTTCTGATGTTTTTTCAAATGTGCCACAACGTGTGGCAATATAGTCCGTAGCGTTTTCTCTGTTAGTAAATTTCTTATCCACATAGGGCCACTGCCCCGGAACCAATTTGTTATCTATAAGCGAGCAGCTATGCAATATATTGCGTGTTGGCACCTGTCATCAACCC
>DASRQG010000028.1:0-5480 GCA_035645995.1 Mariniphaga sp.
TTCTCAGAAAACACCGATAAAGGAACATCATTTCCCATTGAGCTGGTGGGCTCAGCTGCAGTTTCACTCATTGGCTTAAGTAGCTCATACATATCTTCTTTAGAATATCCAAATTCACCTGCATAAGTTTCAAAATTATCAATTGATGACGGAACCCGGTGTTTTACTTTGATGTCATCCATCTGCAGCCTGTTTTCTTTCAACCACATATCATAAGGATGCCGGTGACTCAATTGATCTTTAACCTCCTCATCAGGGATAATAATTCCTAATTGGGTATCAACCAATAAAATTTTACCTGGCCTTAGCCGCCCTTTCTCCTTTATTTCTTCAGCAGGGAAAGTTTGAACTCCTACCTCCGATCCCATAACAACCAGATCGTTGTGAGTGATAATATACCTCGAGGGCCTTAATCCGTTTCTGTCGAGCGTTCCACCGATATACCTTCCATCGGAGAAAACCATAGAGGCAGGGCCGTCCCATGGTTCCATGATTGTTGAATGGTATTCATAAAAAGCCTTTAGGCTTTCGGGAATAGGATTCTTCTCATTAAACGACTCAGGAATCATCATACATAATGAATGGGGTAAAGTTCTTCCAGTCATGTGAAGAAACTCCAGCACATTATCAAATGAAGCTGAATCAGATTTATCCTTCTCAATAACAGGCAGAAGCTTCTTTAGATCTTCACCAAATATTTCTGATTTCATAAGGGCTTCACGAGCCTGCATCCATAACCTGTTTCCTTTAATGGTATTAATCTCACCGTTGTGGGCAACAATTCGAAATGGCTGGGCCAGATCCCAGGTAGGGAAAGTATTGGTGCTAAACCTTGAATGTACCAAAGCAATAGCACTTTTAAACTTCGGATTCTTCAGGTCGAGGTAATAGTCCCTTAATTGTGCCGGCGTTAACATGCCTTTATATACGATGATCTTTGAAGAAAAGCTTGGTTGGTAAAAGCTGCCTTTATGCTTCAGATTTGACGATCCAATCTCTTTTTCTACAAGTTTTCTGACTATATATAATTTCCGCTCAAGTGTATCCTTTTCCAGATTAGCCTTTACAAACACCTGTTTAATAACGGGTTCAGTCATTTTGGCAATTTCTCCCGGTGCGGTATGATCAACTGGCACATCACGAAATCCCACCAGACTTAACCCCTCTTCCTGGATGTGACGGGTTAATACATCAATACATAAATCAGCTTCACGTTTTTCATTTGGCAAAAATATTAATCCCGTACCATACCTGCCGGGTTCTCCAACGGCCATCTTCAATTCATCTACAATAAACTCATGAGGTATCTGAAGGAGTACACCCGCACCGTCACCTGTAGAATTATCTGCACTTATGGCTCCACGATGATCCATGTTAAGCAATACTTCCAATCCTCGCTGAATGATTTCATGGGAAGGACTGCCTTTAATATGGGCCACGAAACCTATCCCACAACTATCATGTTCATTACCCGGATTATATAAACCTTGTTTTTCTGGAAGTCTCATATTGAAATCTTTTAAATGTTATTGTGATAAATCCATTTCGTCAAAAAGTAGTTTTTAATACGCCATTACTATGAAACTGAAAGCTAAAATCAGTTATTTCTTACGAAATGAAATCAAAAATAAACAATACCAAGAAAAAATACAATTTACAATAAAAAAAAATACCATACATAACATTCATTTTATGTAGAAGAACATTAATTGTATAAATGACACTTAATTTAAAGAATTTTAGAATATTGTTTTTAAAACAATAAATTTATCTAACACTTTGATTTAAAAAGCATCAACATATATTACATTCCTCTAAAATGAAGAAGTTACTAAAAGAAGTAAAAAATGAATGAAAATTCAGCTGAAGTTAAAAACCAGTTTTAGCTGTTGAGAAGTGCATTTACAGCGATATCAACTTTTTCAAATTCAAAAGTTGCAAATACCTTTTCTTTTTTAGCAGCAATTTTATCGAGGCATAGATTCCCAATACTTCCTTCGTGAACATGATTAACTTTTTTGTTGGGCTTATAATTGCCTTGTTCTATCTGTTCCCCAACTTGCTTGTATGCCTCTCTGAATGGCATACCCTTAAGTACCAGCTCATTAACAGCCTCAACACTGAACAGATAATCGTATTTATCGTCATCCAGTATCTTCTCATTCACCTCAAGACGGTCAATAGCCAGTCCTGCAATAGTTATACATTCATGCAATTCAGCAAATAAAGGAAGGAAGACTTCCTTTATGATTTGTAAATCCCGAAAGTATCCACTCGGCAAATTGTTCATTATCATTGAGATCTCCTGAGTAGCTGCTTGTATCTTATTACACTTTCCTCTGATAAGCTCAAACACATCAGGATTCTTCTTATGCGGCATAATACTTGAGCCTGTTGTAAATTCCGGTGGCAACTTTACAAAATTAAAATTCTGGCTTGTATACAGACAAACATCATAAGCCAATTTTGACATTGTTGCGGCCAAATTACCCAGAGCAAACGAAACTGTTTTCTCCATCTTCCCTCTACCCATCTGGGCATATACCACATTATAATTTAGCGAATTAAAACCAAGTAAATCGGTAGTCATCTGCCGGTTTAACGGGAATGATGAACCATAACCTGCAGCTGAACCAAGAGGATTTTGATTGGTAATTTTATAAGCCGATAGCAACAATTCTAAATCGTCAGTGATACTTTCAGCATAAGCACTAAACCACAAGCCAAATGAGGATGGCATAGCAACCTGCAAATGGGTATACCCCGGAATAAGAACTTCTTTATATTTATCTGCCTTTTTTATCAGTAAATCAAATAATCCCCCGGCTGCTTCAACTATCTGTCGTATGCCATCACGTGCAAACAACTTTAAATCGAGCAACACCTGATCATTACGTGAACGTCCGCTATGTATCTTTCTTCCCAGGTCACCAAGTTCTTTTGTTAGTAGAAACTCTACCTGTGGATGTATGTCCTCTACACCCTCATCTATTGTAATACCTTCTTCCAATGCTTTATTGTAGAGCTGCTTTAATTCTCTCATCAGCAACGGAAGATCCTTTTCATCAATCAAGCCTATTGAACAAAGCATGGTAACATGAGCCATTGAACCTAAAATATCGAATGGCGCCAACAGCACATCGAGTTCACGATCTTTGCCAACAGTGAATTTCTCTATAGCGTCATTTACAGCTATGCCTTTGTCCCAAAGTTTCATTGTAAAAAAATTGATATTCACGCAAAGATATTGATTTTACGCGGGAATTAGAAAGCAGCAACTCTGTAAATTGAATAACGTTATTAACATCACTGAATTTAATTCGCTACCTCTTCTGACATTCAGAGGTGACAAAACCAATTCGTTGACATCTTAACTAACAATAACCCCTATATGATACTATAAAGTCAAACATCGTTAAAAAATGAATTTATAGATTTCAAGTTATAAGGAAAATTAAAAATCTAAAAATTCTTTAGTAGTTTTAACCACTTAAATATTATCTGCAGTAGCACTATAAACCTGACATGACTGATCAATCCGATTGATTCATTTCAATTGAGTTTTTCAAATTGGATTTTGCCTGCGGTGATCATAAACAAAATAAAATTTATGTGTTCAAATAAAAATATGCTGAACCTGAAATCAAATACTTGTCATGTCGATAATACAAGAAATTGTTCAGGATTTTTCAGCGAAAATTCCGCCATCAGAATTATTTCAAAAGATTTGTCATTCAACCATCTAATTAACAACTGCAATGCGTATTAACATGAACCTTCAGAAGAAGCACTATTACCTCATTGGCATCTGGTTCATAATCAACCTTATTCAAGCGGCAATAACAGGGTTGCATTGGGATGAATCGTACTACTGGATGTACTCCCAAACGCCAGCGTGGGGCTATTTTGATCACCCGCCAATGGTTGCTTTTTTTATTAGAGCCGGATATTTTATATTCCAGAATGAGTTAGGGGTAAGACTTATGTTTGTAGTCGTTTCCACAATTACTTTTGCCATTGTACTGAATGAGCTGAACGAGCGAAAGGATTTTTTCTTCCTCGTCATTTTCATATTATCCTTTCCTCTAATTCATACTCATATTGCAGGATTTATTGCCATACCTGACATTCCGCTGGTTTTATTTACAATGCTGTTTCTGATACTCTATCGCAAATTCATTATTCGACCGGGTGTTGGATTATCGGTTCTGCTTGCACTTTGTCTTGCTGCTATGATCTATAGTAAATATCATGCTTTCCTGATTATTGGATTCACTGTGCTATCGAATTTAAAACTTCTGCGAAATAAATACTTTTGGTTAACAGCGCTGCTTACATTAGTATTTTTAGCTCCCCACATCTGGTGGCAAATAGATAATGGACTACCCACCTTCAAGTACCACCTGATTTCCAGAACCAAGCCCCTCCGAATGAAATACTTTTACAACCATATAATGAATCAGGTACTTATGGCAGGACCTTTAACCGGCGTACTGGTAATATGGAAGTTTACTAAAGTAAAAATTCAGGATCAATTTTCACGAACACTTGTATTTAATATAATAGGCTTCTTTTTCATCTTCGTACTGCTAAGCTTTAAAAACAGGATAGAGGCTCATTGGACAGCAGCAGTTATTCCGATGCTCATGATGCTTACCTACCCTATGATAAAGGAAGATAAAAAAGCGAAACGATGGTTTACAAGATTGGCGTTACCTATAGTCGTTTTAATGATACTAGCCAGAATATACCTTTCCGTTGATGCCATCCCCAATTTTGGTGATATCAAAATTACTTTTTATCGAAGAGAGGCAGTTGCAAAAGAAATCAAACAACTTGCCCAAGGCAAAAAAGTAGGATTCTTCAATAATTATGCAGCAGCCAGTAATTATACATTTTATACAGGAGACACTGCAATACTTCTCTCTACCCCCCAATATAGATATTGCCAATACGATTTATGGAACGAGGAAAAATACGCCCATGGAGAACCTGTTTTTGCAGTGACCCCCGGGAGGATGAATACAACAAATCAAAGAGAATGGATTACCGGTGAAGAATCAGGCACATTAAACATAGAAGAATTCCAACCACTTACAGGAATTATTCTCAGCCACAACCAAATTTCCCAACAAAACAATAAACTTTTGGTAAAAGTAACATTATCAAATAAAACATCAAGCACTGTTTACACTGATCATGTATCACAACCCGTCCTTGTTGTAATGCAGGAGGGAAAAGAAATTACAGCTACTTTGTTAAAATATGCTGACAAATCAGCTATTAAGCCTGGTGAACATGCCATAATTACCATTCAAGTTCCTGTCACCCTGTTCGATGAAGATAAACCATTCGTGATTTATACACGAAGTAAAGAAAATATTAGAGGTGAATTGCTGGCAATAAACCCTGAATAATCTAATTCCATTTAACCTCGCTATAGACATTTCAAGAAAGAGCCCATCGTAACCAGATTGGAG
>DASRQG010000029.1:0-6329 GCA_035645995.1 Mariniphaga sp.
TGTGGATTTGCCGGATGTCGTGCATTTGCTGAAGCATGTGTAAAAGCTACTGATTTGGGAGATTTGAATTGCCCGGTTGGAGGAAATGAAACGATGAACTCAGTGGCAGGCATTTTAGGTCTTGAATCGGTTAAGAAGGAGACACGTATTGCTTTTATCCGTTGCAATGGTACCTGTGATCACAGACCCAAAACAAGTAATTATGATGGTGCTACAACTTGTGCTATTTCTGCTTCATTGTTTAGCGGGGATACCGACTGTCAATGGGGCTGTCTGGGTTATGGTGATTGTTTTGATGCCTGCGATTTTGATGCCATTGAATTGAGACCCAAATCAGGAGTCCCAAAGATTATTGATGATAAATGTGTGGCTTGTGGTGCTTGCGTTGATGCATGTCCGAAGAATCTTATTGAACTTCGGAAACAAAATCCCAGAAATCGCAAGGTTGTTGTAGCTTGTATGAATAAGGACAAGGGTGGAGTAGCCCGTAAAGCTTGTTCGGTTGCTTGTATCGGATGCAGAAAATGTGAAAAAGAATGTAAATTCGATGCCATTACAATTGAAAATAATCTTGCCTTCATCGATTCCGACAAATGTAAACTTTGCCGTAAGTGTGTACCTGTTTGTCCTACCGGGTCAATTATTGAGGAGAATTTTCCTCCAAGAAAAGTGAAGGTGGATGAAAAACTAGTGACTACAACTGAAAATTAAATCAGGATGTTAAAGACTTTCAAAATAGGTGGAATCCATCCACCAGAAAATAAGTTAACGGCCGGGAAACCAATTGAAGTATTACCTTTACCAACTTCTGTATTTATTCCGGTTGGCCAGCACATTGGAGCCCCGGCAGTACCTGTAGTAAAAAAAGGTGATACTGTTAAGGTGGGGCAGGTCATTGCCAAGAGTAGTAGTTTTGTTTCAACAAATATTCATTCATCAGTTTCAGGAACTGTTAAAAGAGTTGATTTTCTCGCCGACAGTTCAGGTTATCCGAAACAGGGGATATATATTGATGTCCAGGGAGACGAATGGATTGAAGAGATTGATCGAAGTACTGAATTGGTGAGAGAGTTTAATCCGGACAGTGAGAAAATTATAAGTAAGATTCAGGAAGCAGGTATTGTAGGCATGGGAGGTGCAACATTCCCTACCCATGTGAAATTGGTTCCTCCAAAGGGTATGAAGGCTGAAGTATTACTTATTAATGGTGTAGAATGTGAGCCATACCTTACTTCCGATCACAGATTGATGCTTGAGAAGCCTGATGAAATTTTAGTAGGTATCACCATATTGATGAAAGCATTGAAAGTGGAAAAGGCAGTTATAGGTATTGAAAATAATAAGCCTGATGCCATTGAGTTGCTTTCCAAAAAATGTAAAGAGTATAAAGGTATTGATGTAATTGCTCTGAAAGTAAAATATCCTCAGGGCGGTGAAAAGCAACTTATTAAAGCGGTTACCGGTAGGGAAGTCCCGTCTGGTGGATTACCAATTGCAGTGGGAGCAGTTGTCAATAATGTAGGTACTACGTTTGCTGTGTATGAAGCAGTTCAGAAAAACAAACCCTTATTTGAAAGGGTTGTAACTGTAACAGGAAAGATGGTTCCAAATCCATCAAATTTGTTGGTACGTATTGGTACTTCCACTTCATTATTAGTTGAAGCTGCAGGTGGTATTCCGGAGAAGACAGGTAAGATAATAAGTGGAGGCCCTATGATGGGAAAAGCACTGGCATCTGTTAATGTGCCAGTAACTAAGGGGTCTTCGGGAGTGTTGCTGATTCCGGATGAGGAGGCTGCTCGTGATCAGGTAAATCCCTGCATCCGCTGCTCTAAGTGTGTTTCTGTTTGTCCGATGGGACTGGAACCATACTTTTTAATGACAGTTTCCGAAAAACAAATTTTTGATCGTGCTGAAGAGCACCATATTATGGATTGTATAGAATGTGGTTCCTGCAGCTATACATGCCCTGCAAGCAGGCCTTTACTTGATTATATAAGGTTTGGAAAAGGAAAAGTAGGACAGATCCTACGATCAAGAAAAAAATAACCATTAACCGTTTGCCTTTATGGCAAATTTCAAAAATTAAACTCAAAAACTGAGAATGAGTAATTTATTCACTGTTTCACCATCACCCCATATACATTCGGAAGAGACAACCCGAAAGATAATGTATAGGGTGGTTTATGCTATGATTCCCGCCCTTTTTTGGTCGGTATTTGTGTTTGGGTTAGATGCTCTATGGATTACTTTAATTGCTGTGGCTGCATGTTTGGCATTTGAATATGTAATTCAAAAGTATCTGTTGAAAGTATCTCCTTCCATAAATGATGGTTCCGCACTTATAACCGGAATATTACTTGCATTTAATGTGCCGGCAAATCTTCCATGGTGGATAATGATTATTGGTGCATTGATAGCTGTAGGTGTTGGCAAACTATCATTTGGAGGCATAGGCAGTAACGTATTTAATCCGGCTCTTGTGGGCAGGGTATTTATGCTTATTTCTTTTCCGGTACACATGACCTCCTGGCCGGTTGCTTCTGACGATGGAATTGATGCTTTAACCACTGCTACACCTCTGGGAATTATTAAACAAGGATTGACTGCAGGGACTCCTGTTTCAGAGTTAACTAGTGAATTACCTTCATCGGTAGGTATGCTGCTGGGTAATATGAGCGGATCACTAGGAGAAGTGTCAGCTTTACTGTTAATTCTTGGAGGGTTATATATGTTGTACAAAAAAGTTATTACGTGGCATATTCCGGTTTCTATTATTGCAACTGTGGCAGCTGTGGCAGCTATATTCTGGATAATTGATCCGCAGAGTTATGTAAGTCCGATATACCATGTGCTTACAGGCGGATTAATGCTTGGGGCTATTTTTATGGCTACTGATATGGTAACATCTCCAATGACTACAAGGGGACAATTGATCTTCGGAGCAGGGATTGGAATCATAACAATCAGCATTCGGCTTTTTGGTGCATATCCTGAAGGTATTTCATTTGCTATCCTTATAATGAATGCGTTTACGCCACTTATTAATAATTATGTGAAACCTAAACGATTTGGAGAAAATTAATATGGCAAAACGTGAATCTACATTTTTAAATATGGTGGTAACACTTTTTGCTGTTACCTTTATTGCTGCTGCTGCATTGGGTTTCGTATATGATTTGACCAAAGATGCAATAGCAGAATCGAAAATCAAAGCACAGAGTGAGGCGATAAAAAAAGTTCTTCCTGAGTTCGATGAATTGGGAGCTTCTTTTAAAGCTGTGACATCTGATGCGGGTGATAGTTTGGTTATATTTCCTGCATATAAAAATGGCACCAGGGTAGGAACAGCAATCATAACCTATACAAATAATGGGTTTAGTGGTTATATATCAGTTATGGCAGGCATTGACAGTTCCGGTAATCTATCAGGATATGAAGTATTGGAACATGCTGAAACTCCCGGCTTAGGTTCAAAAATGGTTGTGTGGTTCAATAATGAAGACAAACCAAATCAATATATCATTGGTAAAAATTCACAAACACATTCATTTAAAGTAACTAAAGATGGCGGTGATTTTGATGCCATTACTGCCTCAACAATAACTTCCCGTGCTTTTTTAGAAGCTATTGAAAGAGCATTTAAAGTATACGAACAGAATGTAAATACAACAGCCGCTAAAGCAGCTGTTCAATAATAAAATACCATGAGTCAGTGGAAGAATTTCACAAAAGGATTGATTAAAGAAAACCCTACGTTGGTTCTGCTATTGGGAATGTGCCCAACACTTGGTGTTACATCTTCAGCTATCAACGGATTGGGGATGGGATTGGCAACAACATTTGTGCTTGTTATGGCCAATATAGCTGTTTCGATGGTTAAATCAGTTATTCCGGATAAAATTCGTATCCCGAGTTTTATAGTAATCATTGCTGCTTTTGTAACAGTAGTACAGTTGGTGATGGAAGCATACCTTCCTTCATTATTTAAAAGTTTGGGAATTTTTATTCCTCTAATTGTAGTGAACTGCATTGTGTTGGGAAGGGCAGAAGCTTTTGCTTCAAAGAATACTATTGGGAAATCAGCAATAGATGGATTGGGTATGGGACTTGGCTTCAGTATAGCACTTGTAGCCCTTGGCAGCATAAGGGAATTATTGGGTAGCGGAAGGTTATTTGATATCCCCATTTATTCGGAAAATTATGTATCGCTGTTGTTTGTATTGGCTCCCGGGGCATTTATAGTATTAGGATATTTGGTAGCTATTGTGAATCGAATTAAGAAGAATTAGTTAATAATTAGAATAAATAGTCCTCAAAATGAATTATCTGGTTATAGTTTTAGGTGCAATACTGGTAAACAACATTGTTTTGATGCGCTTTTTGGGAATTTGTCCATTCCTGGGTGTTTCAAAAAGAATTTCTACTGCTATCGGAATGTCTTTTGCTGTAGCGTTTGTATTAGTTCTATCTACTATTGTTACCTATCTTATACAAATATATATTTTAAATCCACTTGGCCTCGCATACCTGCAGACCATAGCATTTATTCTTATTATAGCTTCCCTGGTACAGCTGGTTGAAATTATTATGAAGAAAATAAGTCCGGCATTATACCAGGCTTTAGGAATTTTTCTGCCGCTTATAACCACCAACTGTGCAATATTAGGTGTAGCCATTTTAACCATTCAAACAAATTATAATCTTGTAGAAGGTGTTGTTTTTGCTGTGTCGAACGCTATGGGATTTGGTCTTGCACTTCTTATTTTTGCAGGTATTCGCGAACATCTTGAATTACAGAATGTCCCTCAGGGATTAAAAGGTGCACCCATTGCATTGATTTCTGCAGGTATACTGGCAATGGCATTTATGGGTTTTTCAGGTTTGGTTTAATTTTCCATATTACAAACCAATGGTATTTTCTTTAAAAGTATCATTATGATGTTTCTTAATTATTCTGCATTATATTGAATCGGGGGATTGAAAAAAGTTGTAGTGGCTCGAAATTAAGATTTGAATTACATCTGATTTAAATAAAAAAACTATAGCTGATATTTTTGAATGTCAGTAACTTTTACCAATTTTATGCTGAAAAATTCTAAACCAGTATAAAATGAAAATGTTAGTGTGTATTCTATTCTTTACCATCATATGTATGGTTGAAGCCCGGGCACAGGCAACCATGGAATCGGTCTATGAAATTAGGCATGCTTTCGATTTCTACAGGCATAATCAATCACAGACCGAGATGATGAACCCCTTTCATTCAGTAGCTGAAATTAATGGTTCACCCTATTTAAATGATGAGTTTATTAACGGCAAGGTATATACAACATCTAAAACGCAATTTGTTGATATTCCTTTAAGGCTGAATATATACAATGACCAGGTAGAATTCAGAAATGCCGAAGGGAAGGTATATGCAATAGCTACACCTGAAATTATTGAATTGATAGAATTTGGTGAATACCTAATTGAGTATTTACCATTTCAAAGAGGTAATAAATCATCAACAGGTTATTTTTTAGTGCTCGAGAAAGGAGAAGCGTCATTGTATTCAAAACTTAAAATAACCCTTGAACAGCCTAAGAGAGCCGGAGGATACCAGGAGGCACAACCCGCCAGATTTATTGAAAGGCCTGCAACTTATTTTGTAAAGATAGGTACAGAACCTGCCAAAGAAATTGCCAAAAAGAAAGATATTGAGGAAGTTTTCGGTGCAAAAAATGAGAAAATAATTGAGTACATCAACTCCGGAAAAATTAAGCCAAATGATGAGGATGCCCTTAAAGAACTTGTGAAATATTATAATTCGTTATAAAGCTGGAAGTTTTTGTTTTTCAATGCTGGTATTTTTTTCATGAGGCTTTTAAAAAGCTTAAATGCCAAATAATAACTACCTTACTAATCCTGAATCATTCTTTATTTTGTTTCATGCTTCTGTTTCACTAAAACACAGCATTTAAAAATATATGTTTTACAATTCTCCCTCTTTAGAGCATAAATGATTGAAGATTCTAAATTATGTTTTAAATTTTTACTTCTGTTGAAGAGCCTGTCTAAATAAGTATGGCTCTTCTGCCAGACTCAAGATTATTACTCTTAATAATTAAAATCAGGTTATTTTCATTCATGCTGAATAAAATATCTTGAGATAAGAAAAATAACTCGATCGACTGCAACATTGAAGAATTTATATCGTCATTTAAACAGAAACGAACAAAGTTGGAAGAACAGTATCGAAATATTCATCAACACCTGATTGACCAGTGCAGGGAAGGTGATCAGAAAGCACAATTTTTATTGTATAAATTGTATTATAAAAGTAT
>DASRQG010000030.1:0-2356 GCA_035645995.1 Mariniphaga sp.
TGTTCTACCAGACGCGTGACTCTGTGATCGGGAGGTAATTGCTTTGCCTTGTACGCTTTAAGCACAAGCTTGTCGCTATAAAAATAGCTGATGAAATTTGTTACTCCCGCAAATATGAATGCCATGACTACACCCGACTGACCACCTATGGCTCCCCCTATGAACAGAAAAAGCAGGGTTAGGAGTGCCATTAATCCAAATGTTTTAAAACCGTTCATTTTTTATTAATAATAAAATTTTAATTCTGAATTCCGATTTACAATGTTTATACCATTTAATTTTAGCGTAATCGTTGGGTTAAAAGGCAAACAGTTCTTTTGCAAAATACCAGGCCATTAATCCTGCTGCAATTAACTGAATGAGCGTGCCTAACAGCGTACCAACAAATGATCCGAATCCGGCACGCAAAGCACTGGAGGAATCTTTTCCTGCTATTAACTCACCTATAACAGCACCTGCAAAAGGGCCTATAATAATTCCGAATGGCGGGAAAAAGAAGATGCCTGCAATCAATCCGATAATACTTCCCCATATTCCCTGCCTGCTACCTCCAAATCGTTTGGTGCCCCAAACAGGTATTAAATAATCAATGAGATAAGTGATGAGGGTTATGATGGCCCAGACAACCAGAAACCGCTTGCTGAATTGATGTGCGGCTGTAAAATGGAGAAGTAGCAATCCTCCATAACTCAGAGGAGGCCCGGGCAGAAAAGGTAATATGCTCCCCAGTATCCCTCCAATAATTAGTAGTATGCCTAAAACAATTAGAAGTGTATCCATTTCTGAATTTTTAATTGCAAGTTAAAATAGATTTTGTTCATATTGAATAAACCTTGACTCTAAAACGCTAAAATGTCTTTTATGCCACTAAAAAGTGATTTCCACCAATAATTGAAAACAGATCTTTTCTTATCGCGTTCAAACGATATAGTGCCTTCCTGGTAATTATTTTTTTCTTTCAGGTTGTTCTGTTTTAAAACAAATGTTTCAGTAATAAAAGTTTTGAATCGCTTGGAGGATCCATCTTCAGGATCAAGGATTTTTATGTTCAGATTTTCATATTCCATGATGAGCTTTCCATCGGAGTTATCTTCATTATAGGTGAATTTAAAATCAAGACTTTTTAATTGTCCATCGTCTACATTCACATGAGCAGAAGGTATGAGCATTCGGTTAAAAGCAGCCAGTTCTACAGGCTCAAGATTACCGGACGCAGAATAATTCAATGGATGCAGGTTATTTGGAAAAACAAATTCAGCCTGTAAAAGTGCCTCATTCATTACCATGGCCCTTGCAGACATGGCAGTCTGTCCTTTTATTGAATCAGTTAAAGTGCTGAGGTTATAGATTGATGCATAAAGATTGTTGAAGGTAACCATTCCGGGTTCATTACTATTTTCGCTGTGTTCTTCATAAACGACCTGCGCATCGGTTATCAGGATAGAGTCAGAATGGAAGGCAACAGGCAGGCTATTCAGCATTTCGATGGGGAGTTTTGTGTCCGGCTTGTCCGGGAAAGGTTGTCGTTTGTCACGGAAAATATGTGCATCTAACCCTTCTAAAACTGCCTTCCTGAAAGTAAGGACAGAATCTGTTAAGATCGGTTCAAACGTTATTTTATAAAAAGTAGCTTTAGGTAAGGAGATATCGAACCAATCGGTTTCCACTCCCATAAATTGTCCTGTACCATATTTACTGTGTAAGGAAGACAGCTTTAAATTATCGACAATCAATTCTTCATCATAAGTATCAAATAAAACTGAATCAACAGTAAACCTATAAATATCGCCGGGAATATTATAAGCGATATCAAATATTTTAGCATTAAAGCCTTTGGCTGACAGGTTTTCGGAATTGGGGGAGTGCTCATTGTTGATCAGCAATAAATCATGTATGTAAATCATTCCCCTTCCCGTAAAAACTGTATCAGGCATATTATCGGTTGATTTTTCCAATAATAATACAACATCATTAACAGCAAGGTTTTCAATTAAAACTTGTGTTAAGTTGAAGTTATTGCAGGAAGGAGGTTCATCAGACGTATCTTCATGATCATCCGATGCATTCAAATTGATGGATATATGTGGTTGGCTCAGTTCTATATGCCCTATGTTTAAATTACTACTGAATATATAGGGCAAAATTTTAACTCCTTTCACAATGATTTCAGGAATTACGATGTTCAGTTGGTTAACTGAGTCCGTTATTTCTATTTTATGAAGGACAAGTTTTCGCTTTAGCAGGTTTACATCTACCTCGCTTGTAGTAAGCTTTAAAGACCCGATTTCCTGTGATTTTAACGCTTCCGTGATTTTGGTTTGTAAAACCCTATTACCAATCATAAGCAATAAAGTTA
>DASRQG010000031.1:0-7941 GCA_035645995.1 Mariniphaga sp.
ATCTTTGATATCGTCAGTTCAGGTTCAACATTGGTAAGCAATCGTTTAAAGGAAGTTGAGGTAATAGTGCACTCTGAAGCGGTTTTGATAGCTAAGCCGGAATTATCATCTGAAAAGCAGGAAATACTTGATGAATTAATCTTCAGGATGGAATCAGTACAACGTGCTGAAGACAAAAAATACATTTTACTTAATACACCTAATGATAAGATACAGGAAGTAGCAAGTTTGCTTCCGGGCATGAAAAGTCCTACCATTGTTCCCCTGGCACAAGAAGGTTGGAGTTCGATGCATTCGGTAATAGCAGAAAATGATTTCTGGGAAATAATAGGGAAGCTAAAAAAAGCAGGTGCAGAGGGAATTTTGGTTGTACCAATAGAAAAGATGATATTTTAACCAAGGCGCATTGCAATGAACAGGGTTGTTAGCGGGGAATTAATGCATATTAGCAAGAGAATAAACAAATGTATACGATGAAGACATTTCAAAATCCGCCTCAAAGTTTATGGAACGCAATTTTACAACGCCCTTTAATGGACGTTACAGGCTTATATGGTACGGTTCAGAAAATTTTGGATGAGATAAAAAAGGATGGTGACATCGCACTGTGCAAGTACTCTCTTCAGTTCGATGGAGTTGAGTTGACACAGTTTGAGGTACAAAAAGAAGAATTTGAAGAAGCAGCTAAAAAAGTAGAGCCTGCATTAAAAAATGCGATACAACTGGCTGCACGTAATATTGAAAGTTTTCATTCGGCTCAAAAACCAGGAACTGTAATATTAGAAACAATGCCGGGTGTTAACTGTTGGCAGAAAGCAGTGCCCATTGATAAGGTTGGGTTGTACGTACCAGGAGGTTCAGCACCATTGTTTTCAACTGTATTAATGCTTGCAATCCCTGCACGAATAGCCGGATGTCCTGAAATTGTATTATGTACACCTCCGGGGCAAGATGGAAAAATAAATCCTGCCATATTATTTGCAGCTCAATTTTCAGGAGTTAAAAAGGTATATAAACTGGGGGGCGTTCAGGCAATAGGTGCCATGGCATACGGTACAGCATCAGTACCAAAAGTATTTAAAATCTTTGGTCCCGGGAATCAATATGTAACAGCAGCCAAACAACTGGTTAGCATGTCGCAGGTGGCAATAGATATGCCTGCAGGACCGTCGGAGGTAATGGTTGTAGCTGACAGTAGTGCAAATCCTGCTTTTGTGGCCTCAGACTTATTGTCGCAGGCTGAACATGGTGGCGACAGTCAGGTTGTGCTGGTTACAAACAACGATGAGTTTGCAATTCAGGTAAAAAGGCAGGTTGATCAACAGCTTCAACAACTACCAAGAAAGACATTTGCAGAAAAAGCCTTAGGAAATAGTATAGTTATCGTACTTAATAACAAAAATCAAATTATAGAACTAATAAATAGCTATGCACCCGAACATCTTATCCTTTCAACCTCAGATTATAAAGATTTGGCTGATAAGATTGTAAATGCAGGATCAGTTTTCCTTGGAAACTTCACTCCTGAAAGTGCAGGTGATTATGCATCCGGCACCAATCACACACTGCCAACCAATGGGTGGGCACGTACTTACAGTGGCGTAAACCTCGATAGTTTTGTAAAAAAAGTAACTTTTCAGGAAATTACACCGGAAGGATTGGAAAATATAGGTCCGGCGGTGGAAGTAATGGCAGCAGCAGAACAGCTTGATGCTCATAAAAACGCTGTTACCATTCGATTGAAACAAAACCAAAAGAAGTGAATATCCAATTAAAAATCGATTATCAACATTTAGAAAAAATTACACTCAGAATATGAACTTAGATCAACTTCTCAGAAAAAATATTAAATCCCTTCAGCCATATTCGTCGGCAAGAGATGAATATTCAGGTGAAGCCTTAATTTTTCTTGATGCCAATGAGAATCCATATAACCAACCATACAACAGATATCCCGACCCATTACAAAAAGTTCTGAAAGAGAAAATTGCACAACTAAAGCAAGTGAAGCTGGAAAGTATTTTTCTGGGTAACGGAAGTGATGAGCCGATTGACCTGCTGATACGTGCATTTTGTGAGCCGGGTGAAGACAATATTATAACCATTGACCCTACGTATGGAATGTATCAGGTTGCGGCAGCTATTAACAATGTAGAAGTAATCAAATCCCCTCTAAACGGAAGTTATGAGTTGGATAGTACCGCTATATTGAAAGCTGCTACTAACAAATCAAAGCTCATCTTCCTGTGCTCCCCTAATAACCCCAGTGGGAATTCACTACAAACAGACAGTATGTTGGCGGTCATTAATAATTTCAACGGTATTGTTGTAGTCGACGAAGCTTATATTGACTTTGCTGCAGATAAATCATTACTACCTCTGCTTGGAAAATATTCTAACCTGGTTATTCTGCAAACCTTTTCTAAAGCATGGGGAATGGCCGGCATAAGATTAGGGATGGCTTTTGCTGCTCCTGAAATTATTTCAATTTTAAACAAAATCAAATATCCTTACAACCTAAACATCCTTACCCAACAAAAGGCACTTGAACTCATTGAAAATCGTAGCCAGACAGAAGAATGGGTGAAACAGATAAAAGCCGAACGGGATGTATTGAAAAATGAACTTCTGAAGTTTCCTTTTACTATTCATATTTTTCCATCAGATGCAAATTTCCTATTAGTAAAGATGCATGATGCACGTGGCATTTATGATTTTCTGAAGGAAAAAGGCATCATTGTACGCGACCGTTCAAAAGTCTTTTTATGTGATGACAGCCTTCGGATAACTATTGGTACACCAGATGAAAATTCGCAGTTAATAAATACCTTAAAGGAATTAATCTGACAGGAATACATATTGCACATTGATTATACTATAGTGAAATCCTTCATATTAATTTTGTTATTTTAAATAAATAAAAAGAAGTACATCAGCAATAATAATTTACAGCATGAAAAAAGCACTTTTTATAGATCGTGATGGCACACTGATATACGAGCCTGAAGATGAACAAATCGACACCCTTGAAAAGCTTGAATTTCTACCGGGTGTTTTCCGCAATCTGTTCATGATTCAAAAAAACCTTGATTACGATTTAGTTATTGTATCCAATCAGGATGGCCTTGGAACAGACTCATATCCTGAAGAGCATTATTGGCTGGTACAAAATAAAATTATTCGTTCATTCGAGAATGAGGGCATCGTATTCGATGATGTGCTTATTGATAGAAGCTTCCCCCATGAGAATAAACCCACCCGAAAACCTAAAACAGGTTTATTGGGAAGATATTTAGACGGAAAATATGATTTGGCAAATAGTTTTGTTATTGGCGACAGGCTTACTGATATAGAGTTAGCTAAAAATATTGGAGCCAAAGGCGTTCTTCTAAACAACGGGTCACTGTCGGAGGAGCTTATAAACTGTGGGTTGGCCAACCATTGTGTACTTATATCGGACGATTGGGATGATATTTATGCAACCGTGGCAGCACCAATTCGAACAGCAGAAATAGCCCGGTCAACGAAAGAAACTGATATTAAAGTGCGGCTGAATCTGGATGGATCGGGAGTATGTAACATTAATACGGGCCTCCACTTTTTTGATCACATGTTGAACCAGATTGGCCGGCATGCAGGTGTCGATCTTGACATTACAGTTAAAGGCGATCTGGAGGTTGACGAACATCACACCATAGAAGATACAGCACTGGCATTGGGACAGGCTTTTAAGGATGCTATAGGCAATAAGGCCGGAATGGAGAGATATGGTTTTTGCTTACCAATGGATGATTGTCTGGCTCAGGTAGCCATTGACTTTGGAGGAAGGCCATGGCTTGTATGGGATGCTGAATTTAAACGTGAAAAGGTAGGTGACATGCCTACTGAAATGTTTCTTCATTTCTTCAAATCATTTTCTGATACAGCCCAATGTAATCTTAATATTAAAGCCGATGGGGTGAATGAGCATCACAAAATAGAAGCTATTTTTAAAGCACTGGCCAGAGCTATTAAAATGGCCATTAAAAGAGACATTAACAATTTCGAATTACCATCTACCAAAGGTACCTTATAAAAGTACCAAATTAATAACAAGTAAATTAACATTCCTGAATTAGTAAAAACGAGGATAAACTCCTGCTGATAGTTTTATCAGGGAAATATTAGGTGCAATTAATATGAAAACAATAAAACCTTTACGCGAGAAAAAGAATACAGCAATATTATTGATCCATTGCCCCGATCGTCAGGGAATCTTAGCAATGGTTACTGAGTTTCTGAACAAGAACGGTGGGAATATTATCTACCTCGATCAGCATGTTGATCGAATGGAAAAGATTTTCTATATGCGAGTGGAGTGGGAACTTGATGGTTTTGCAATACCTTCAGACAGAATTGGCGAATATTTTGACACGCTCATAGGGTCACCAATGAACATGAACTGGAAATTATATTTTTCGGATACCATACCGCGTATGGCTCTATTTGTTTCAAAAATGCCTCATTGCCTGTTTGATATTCTGGCTCGTTATACAGCCGGTGAGTGGGATGTAGAAATACCACTCATCATAAGCAACCATGAGCTGTTGAAGCCTGTAGCAGAAAGGTTTGGAATAAATTTTCATTATTTCCCGATTAATGCTAAAAACAAAACAGAGCAAGAGCAAAAAGAACTGGAATTGTTAAAAGAACATCAAATTGATTTTGTAGTTCTTGCCCGATATATGCAAATTTTATCCCCTGAGTTTGTTAACGAACTTCCAAACAAGATTATAAATATCCATCATTCTTTTCTTCCCGCATTTGCCGGCGCAAAACCTTACCATGCCGCTCATGAGAGAGGGGTAAAAATTATTGGTGCTACAAGTCATTACGTAACCTCTGATTTAGATGCAGGCCCTATCATTGAACAGGACGTTACCCGCTGCAGTCATGTCGATACTATACAAAAACTTATACGCAAAGGGCGTGATTTAGAAAAAATTGTACTTTCGCAGGCGGTATTCAAACATTTACAACGTAAAATTCTTGTTTATAATAACCGCACTGTAGTATTCAATTAATATTTTGACAATGATTCGCATTCAATCATCTTTGGTACTGCTTTTCCTGATTCTCACAATGTCATTGAAAGGACAAATTCCCAATCAGGAAGTTCCTGCTGACTATGGATATATAGTTAAAGTTGGGCAGCAGGTACCAGATATTAAAATGACTTTAACAGATGGTAGTATCGTAACCACATCTGATTTAAAAGGCAAGGTGGTGATGCTTCAATTCACAGCTAGTTGGTGCAGTGTCTGCCGTCGTGAGATGCCTCATATTGAAAATGAAATCTGGAAAAAATATAATGCAAGAGATGATTTTGCATTGATAGGTATTGATCTGGATGAACCTCTGGAAACGGTAAAGAAATTCGCTTCTGATATGAAAATAACTTATCCAATGGCATTAGACCCGGAAGGAAAAATTTTCTATACATTTGCCGAAGAAGGTGCAGGTGTTACCCGTAATGTTATTGTAGATAAGGAGGGCAAGATCGTATATATGACACGCCTGTTCAAAGAAGAGGAATTTAATGAAATGAAAGAAGTTATTGATTCGCTGCTCAAAAATACATAGCTATATATATTGGCAGCAAATATCAAATAAACCACAGACAAATGAAAAATTCAAAGGAATATAAAAATTGGAAAAACGACTTAAACCTCATTTCGCAACTTTATGATATAGATCCAATTCTTGTGAAAGAAGAAAGAATAAATGTTTTTACTCAGTTAATGCAGGCTACAACAGCACTTTCTAAAAACCTGGATAATAGAATTGGGCAAGAAGCAGGTGAATCATTAGCAGATTTTGTAAAAACTTCCGGCGAATCATTGTTTGAACTTTATAATCTATTAAGGTTGATACTTAAAATGAACATGATTTCTATCGACGAATACCATTCACTTACCAATAGTTTGAATGAAATTGGTGAAATAATTGAAAACTTTTTGATCCAAAACAACCTAATTCAAGAACAGCCCGCAAACAATCAGGGAATGTCTAAAATTTCAGAGATTGCCTTTTGGACATTAAATTGAATACGAATATCATGAAATTACAGCTCAGCGAATGAAGGTCGCAATAATTAAGTACAATGCAGGAAATATAGAGTCTGTCAAAAATGCACTTGAACGACTGGGTGTAACAGCAGAAGTTACAGCCGATCATCAAACCATAAATCATGCAGATAAAGTGATATTTCCCGGAGTTGGAGAAGCAGGTTCCACAATGAGATACCTTCGCCAACATAATCTCGACAAATTAATCACTTCATTAAAGCAGCCTGTACTAGGTATTTGTTTAGGCTTGCAGCTAATGTGCTCCCATTCTGAAGAAGGTGATACCCAATGCCTTGGCATTTTTGACGAACAAGTTAAACGTTTTCTACCAAAGCCCGGGCAGGAATATCAAACCAAAGTACCACATATGGGTTGGAACACTTTACACAATATAAAACACGACCTCTTTGAATCCGAACTGGATAACAATTATGTATATTTTGTCCATTCCTATTATGCCGGAGTTGGCAATGATACTATTGCCACATGCAATTATATTAATCCTTTTAGTGCAGCTTTGAATAAAAATAATTTCTTTGCTACTCAATTTCACCCTGAAAAGAGTGGAGATTTTGGTGCAGTAATTTTACAAAACTTTTTAAATCTTAAACTTTAAAACAAACAATCTCATGGATCGATTAACTATTATCAAAGTAGGTGGAAAAGTAGTAGAAGACCCTGCTTCACTAAATAAAATGCTCGACCAGTTTGTACGTATTTCCGGAAATAAAATCCTGGTGCATGGCGGAGGAAATACAGCAACAGAAATTGCCTGTAAATTGGGAGTTGAAACTCAAATGATAGATGGCCGTAGAATAACCAGTCATCAAATGCTCGAAATAGTTACTATGGTCTATGGTGGCCTTGTTAACAAGAAAGTTGTTGCACAGCTTCAGGCTCGGGGGTGTAATGCTTTTGGACTTACAGGTGCTGATCTTAACCTTTTAACTGCACGAAAACGCCCAGTACAGGAAGTCGATTATGGATTTGTAGGGGATGTCTATAATGTGAACAGTCACGAAATGAGAATTCTTCTTGATGAAAATGTTGTTCCGGTAGTTGCACCACTGACCCACGATGGGAATGGACAGCTTTTAAATACTAATGCTGACACTATTGCCGCTGAATTGGCAGCTGACCTTTCAAGGCACTTTAATGTGTATCTTTTTTATTGTTTTGAAAAGAAAGGGGTACTGCTAAACCCGGAAGATGAAAACAGTGTGATTCCGGAATTGAACCTGCTGGATTTTCAAAATTATCAAAATGAAGATGTTATTAAAGCAGGAATGATCCCTAAGCTTGAAAATGGGTTTAAGGCTAAAAAACATGGGGTAAAAGAAGTTTTAATTACTAATCCTGAAAATATGCTGAATGGTAAAGGCACCAGGATAATTTAATTGATAATTTTCTTTTCCGGTGTGAATCGATTAATAGTTTTTTCTTCATGTTTCGGAGTTATTTGTTAACTTCTCAACAGAAAGCATCCAGATATTATCAGTGTTACCATCCATTTAGTATTCAAATGTTTTTTTAGGCATTTATAAACAAAATGTCTATCTTTAAGGAAATTTATCAGTTAATAATTATATGGGCAGATCGCAAGAATCATTTAACAAAAAAGAAGTAAGAAATAAAAAAGAAAAAAAGAGAAAAGAAAAGGAAAAAAAGCGTTTAGCACGAAAGGAAAACAATAAGGGTTCCAGCTTTGACGACATGATTGCCTTTGTAGACGAACATGGTAATATTACCGATACACCACCCGATCCCGACAAAAAGGAAGAAGTTAATATTGAGGATATCCAAATTAGTGTTCCTAAGGGTATTAACCAGGAAC
>DASRQG010000032.1:0-21375 GCA_035645995.1 Mariniphaga sp.
ATTTTGTGAAGTGGAATAAACCCTGTTCACTTCTTCGTTATTCTGTACGGTGAGACCGGTTAGGTAGAAATTAATATCGTCGCCACGAACATCTCTGGGATCAAGACTTCTAAAAGAATATTCCATATCGGTACCCCCCTGAGGATCGTGATCTTCCCATGGAAAATGAGTATTATAAATTAACTTCGAATAATTTGGATCATCATAATACACTTTACCAGGTACAATTTCGGATGCTCCGGTTTTACCATGATTAACCAATACCAGCCCCGGATTTTCAAGGAGTGTGATTTTTGAACTGCTGTTCAGTTCTTCCCAAAAACCTTCATTTTCTGTTTCGCTCCAAAATGGGTTCTCCTCAGGTAAAGCCAGACAAATAAAGGGCAAAAACATAAGAAACGGGCTTGCAGGACAACTGTAACTTTGTATCATATATTCTTTTGGCCCATAGAAACCAAGACTGGGAATATTATTGTAAAAAAATGATTCGCGGGAAACAAACTGAAGTAAGGATCCCGAACACAGTCTTCTTGCAAATCCTGGATCAATAAGTGGTTTTTCCTTAAGCATAAAAGCAACAGGGAAAGCACCAGAAACCCAGGTACGGTAACAGATACTCCGTGACCACATATTTATATACCCGTTACGGCCAAAGAAACTGGTGAGTGATTCCATCAATCGTTTAGCAGAACGTTCAATTATTTCGGCTATTTCAGGATAAAATGTATCTCCAAAAGTTCGATTCCAAATTGTTGTATAAACAATAAACAGACTTATTGAATAATAATTATAAGTCTGTTCAAGATACCAACCATTTCCGGAATGATAAGAGGCAATCCATAACAAGTGACTTTTCAACAAATCCTCATCGATTTCATATCCATACTTCTTTAAAAATGAAAGGGTAATAATATTAAAGATCCGCCAATTGTTTTGGGTAGTTCTGTGATGAGCCCATTTAGAAATCGTAACAACCATTTCATTTTTTTGCTCCTCGGAATATTGATTCCAAACGGTATCCGGCAATAAAAGCAACGTCTTAAAAAGACCACCGAATTCACAGGTAAACTGGTAAGTTGAATCAGGCAAATCCTCAGGTAAGGGTAAAGAATTGGAATGTCCGGATGTAAAAGTGTTATATATCTGTTGTTTGTAATAATCTCTGAGCTTTATTCCTTTTATCTCCACCTCAGGTTCAACATAAATAAGAGGACCTGCCAATGTAAAAGTACGTTCCAGAGCTTCAAATTCTAAAGCACGATACCGCCAGTCGGGATCGTTAGGTTGAGGGTAAGATTTCCCGGCAACCGGAGGGAATGTTAAAGGATCATCTATTGACTGAATATGCGTAAAGGCTCTTTCCAGTAAATATTTTGCTAACTCTATATAATGTTTTCTGGTCATCCCTGTATAAGGACTTTTGTTATAATCGGGATTCTCAGGGTGAAATGCTGTACCTTCCATGCTGTATTATCTTATCAAATATTCTTACAAATATTCGAAATTGAACAATTGCAAAGCTATATCTGATTTAGCAAGTACTTGTATTATTTTAACCAATACAAGAAATAATAATCCAGCCTATTTTAATAATATCATACTGAAATCTTATCAAAATGCTATACCAATTGAAGTATATTGGATTTTATAAGATCGAACAGGTATACATTTTGAAATCGAGATCTAAAATCGGAATTTAAAAGTTTCAACTGTATTTTATGGTTCATCGTACCTTTCAATCTGTCGGTTGTGATAATTAACCAATAAAGATTAAGATTCTGTCGATGGTATAAACGCAACTTTTCATCCTTCTTTACAATAGCAACATTTATATCTTCCAGAATATTTTCAGAGATCCCAAGGTTATCAGAACGTTCCCATACAGAAACTTCCAGTGCCGGGTGGCTCGTAATTAAAATTTTCTCAAGACCCGAGGGAAGATTATTTTTATCAACTACAATATAAAAAATGTCGCCCGACTTTTTGTTCTTTAAGGCTTTCCTTATGGCATTAGTAATTTGCACAGCTGTCATCATATTACCTCGCACATCAGCAGGTTTATTTTCAGCAAATAAGACCTTCACAAAAAGTTTGAGTTTTGAATTATTTTCAAAGAGCATTTTCGACAACTCTATAACATTCATCTGAAAATGATGATATTCAGAATATTCAGTTCGGGAAACAGCAGAACTTCCTGGATACAACCGAGTCAGTTCAATACCAATCCGGTTTCTTGTTTTTAGATTCACAATAAAATCGGGAGATTCTGAAGGCACCAGTTTACCTTTTGGAAATGCCCCATAGCATTGCCTGAAATAATGCATTAATAATATTTCCAGTTGTTTCTTCACCGGTTGCATCACCGGCAATTTACTTAAATATCTGAAAAAAGCCTAATCCCCTGTTATCTTAATTAACTGTCACAATTACAAGCGTGACAGAATGGTTAATAATTCAATCTGAAGTTCAGGTCTGCATACAAGTATTGAATTATCTACACCATCCCATTCATTTCCGGCCCATGTAGTAAAACAAAATCCAGCTTCTGCTGCAATCAAAGCACCAGCAGCATAATCCCATATCTCATCACCAGCACAGATAAACCCGTCAAAAAATCCTGTAGCCACAAAACAAAGTTCCAGAGCTGTAGTTCCCAATTTACGCAGGTTATAATTTGAAGCCAGCATATTAGTAAGTGCCGCAAATTTCACTTTATCCTGAGCATAAGCACCATGATTAATTATGAGCACAGGAATTGAATCAATTTGAGGATTTTTAATAAGAGGTTGAGAGTTATAAAATGCACCCTCTCCTTTCAATGCATAATATTCAATATCATGAACAGGATCAGCAATTACTCCGGCCAGTAATTGATTGTTATGGACTAAAGCAATAGAAACTGCAAAAAGAGGAAGAGAACGTGCAAAATTAGAAGTTCCATCTAAGGGGTCTACGATCCAGACAGGCCCATCTTCTTTTCCGGAATATCCACTCTCTTCACTAAGAATCCGAAAATCAGACTCCGATGTTAATACCTGAATAATTGCAGTTTCAGCTGCTACATCGGTTTCCGTTACCAAAGTATTAGAATCAGCTTTCACTTTTATTTCCTGCGGTAACATATAGCGACTACGGATTACAGCAGCACCTTCCCGGGCTGCTCTTCTGGCAGTTTCAATATAGCCGGCCGGATTAATTATCACATCTTCAAAAAATTATCATTCGTACTTTAATTATTCATATATCAAAAAGGATGATTCAACCCATACAATTAATTCATCTCAGCTAAATATTGGGAGCATGTTCTAATAAATACTGTTCAGCTTCAACATTCCACAAACCATTAGTTTTAGCAACCAGGTCAGCAAGATTTTTATAGAACGGATCCTGTTTACCTTTCTCCCCAAATTCAGAGATAGGAGTAAGTGGAAGATCTTTATGAGTATAAATCAATTTTTTACCTCCGGGTATTTCAGGCAAATGCAAAGTAGTTTCAATAACAGCATTAAGTCCTCCAATATGCGTCACCAAACCAGCAGGATCGAGGCCTTTAGCCATACAATCAAGAGCCTCCACCAGGTCATCTTTTGTACCTCCTGAAGTTCCTGTTATATGTGTGGCAGCATAATGTACATTATAGAAATTGAGTTTAGCTGAGAAGTCCTGATTTGAAGGCCCTGCAAAAAAATTGAGACAGCCATCGAATGCAAGTATTGCATCAGCTTGTTCAATAACTGCGGGGACTGGTGCAAATACAAACACATCGTTATAACCAGTTCCTCCTGAAATCTCTTTCATTTTTTCAACCGGATTTTCATATTTTGCAGTATTTAAATATATCAGATTGATATTTTTTGATTTTGCCCATTCTACCGGAAATATTTCAGCTGCTCTGTCGAGACGATTTTGATCTATATCCGTAATTACCAATAGAGATGGCTTACGATCCTTACGGTTAACCACAAAATTGATAGCAGCAAGCCCCATTGGCCCCACTCCGGCTAAAATGGCCATTTTGCCTCCGTCAATTATTTCCATTTGATGTTGGTAGGAGCCTGGGGTAGTATGATAATTTGCATGCATTGCTCCGATAACACAACTTAAAGGTTCGGCCAACGAAGCAGGATAAAACCCTGGTCCATCATAAGCTAAAAGGCAATCTTGCACAAGAACATCTTTGGGAATAATTACATATGTAGCATCACCACCAATATGTTGATATGAATAACCAGGTGCACTTAAAATACCAACAGGACCATCTTCGTAATAAATGGCAGGTTGTATTGAAAATTTTTGTCCGGGATTAAATTTATGCTGCCAATTTGAACCAACCTCTACAATTTCTCCGGCAAATTCATGTCCTATAATTATTGGATTCTCTTTTACTCCATCAGGAACACGCTTATGGCCTGCTCCTTGCTTAGCAGCCTTATAACTCGACATACAAATACTATCCGAAACCACCTTTGCTAATATCTCATCGTTGTTGATTGGTGGAAGTTCAAAAGACTCAAGCCTTAGGTCTTCTTTTCCATATAATCGTACTGCAGTTGTTTTCATTGTAAGTATATTATTAATTCATTTAAACTGTTCAGGTAAATATAATCCTGAACTATATTAAAAAATAATGTCATCTAATTAAGCATATTCTGTCCACCTGTCACCGGTACAGCCTGTCCTGTTTCATATTTTTGATCTATTACATATAGAATTGCCTTTGTGACATCTTCGGGTGTACACCCTCTACCTGCTGGTATCTGTGCTTCATAAAATGCTTTTACATCGTTAATTGTTTTTGCTCCAGGCACTTTTCCTGCCTTTAGATATTGAACAAACAGGCCTTTTTCAGGATCGCTCCATAAAGGCCCATCAAAAAAATTGCCAGGACAAATTGAATTTACCTTTATCTTATATGGCATTAATTCTAGCGCAAAAGATTGTGTAAGGCCTATACCCCCAAATTTTCCACCTGCATATGCAAAATTTTTATTACTGCCTTTCAAGCCCGATTTAGAATTAATTTGAATTATATCCATATGATATCCGGGTTTTATCCGGTTTTGCAGTTTCATAACTTTTTGTGCATATTTTGCACATAGGAAATAACCTGTATAGTTGACTTTCGTCATGAGTTCAAAAGTATCAGGGTTCATTTCATCCAGACTTCCGGCAAAAAGTATTCCTGCATTTGAAATCATCGCATCAATTCCTCCGAACTGCAAAACAGACTTCCTTATCATTGTTTCTACTGATCCTGCGTCTGCAACATTCACCTTTTCAAAATGCGCTTTATTTTTAAGCCCTAAAGCATTAAGTTCCCCTGAAAATTCCTTCCCTTTTTCTTCATTTAAATCGGCCACAATTACATTGGCTCCTTCCTTAAACAACAATTCAGCTATTCCTGCACCAAATCCTTGTGCTGCTCCGGTAATTACTACAACCTTATTATGAAGCCTGCCAAGGGTATCCTTTCCCATCGAAACCTTTTTGCGGTAATGTTCAACCTCCCAATTCTCGATAAATTCTATCTGCTGAGGTTCCAGAGGATAAGGCCCGCCAAAACTTTCTGAAATTCTGCTAATCTGACAAAAATCGTTCACCATATATTTCAGATAATCGACTTCTAAGGCAGAATTTTCAACAGCAATTACGCCCAGTCCCTGGATGAATATCACCTTTGGCAAAATAGCCTTTCTGTTTTTATAAGCTTCAATTTCATTTCTTACTTCCTCAATCAGTTCATCGGAGGAAGCTTTGTCGTCGATAAATAAATATTCAGCCAGGCAATATACTATCTGATCAGGGTTGAAAGGTTGGGCAATAGTTCTGTCAAATGTTTTCCGGTCAACAATGAAATTATTAATAACATCATTATTAAAAGCAGTAACAACCTTAAGGGCATCTTCTGAAAGCAACATTCGAATAGCAGGCAAAACCTGAGTTAGTTTATCTGCCACAGGTACTTCTTCAGCATCATGATATTCAGGCACAACATTTTGAAGCCGGTTTTCTATATCATTATATATAGCTTCAATCTCGTGAATAGTATCAGCTGCAACAAAAATACCATGATTTTGGATGAAGATTATTTTCGGGTCATGACCAAATTTTTGTCGAAATTCATCTGTGAGACCGGCAATTTTTTTAAAAAGGATATAACCAGGATCACAATATGGGATATAGAGCACTTCGGCACCAAACAATTCTTTTGTTTTTTGTTCAGCAAATGTGCTGCAAAGCAATCCATTGATTAATGTAGGATGGGTATGTACCACATATTTATACTCAAACAAATTATGCAAAGATGTTTCTACAGAAGGCCTAAGGCCGGTAGATGGATCAGTACGACTATTCAGAAGTGCATTTTTAACCTCCTCTTCACGAACAATGGTGTCAGAACTAAATTGCATTTTAGGAATTTCTGCAAGCTTCTGTCTGTCGAGAACACAGAATCCACCTTCATCTATTAAATCCAGATTAACTCCACTTGCTTTAATCCATAGTAAATTCTCATTTTTATAGGAGGTATTCCCACCACCAGCAATGACATAATCTTTTCTTTTCCCAAAATATCTTGAAACTTTTATTAAATCCCGGATCTGTTGATTCATATCTTATTATAGATAAAAAGTAAAGCACATTTATTTAGAATCTGTTTTTTTAAACCAGGCCAATACAGCCTTTCCTAATTCAGCAAATTCCTCTTTCTTTTCAAACATAGCTGCTCTCCCTTTTAAATAACCTTGCTCACCAGATGCAACAAGATATTGATGTGCAGCAATTACCGCGGCCCCTTCATAGTTAATTGCCCTAAGATCACGATCGAGTGGAATATCACCTCTGGATGCTACCCGCAGAGGATCGAGTTGAGGAGTATTGTGTTCCGAACCAAAAGAAATAATAAAGTTCTTTTCGTTGAAAAATGAAACAAAATCTTTCAGCACATTAAAATCATTCCGATTCGGAATCAATTCAACAGCCCACACATCATTCTCAACTAACGCATTATATAATGACTCCCAGTTTTTTTCAAAATCAGTAAAATTTCCATTTATATCATCCAGAAGTACGGGATAACAAGGAATACCACCTGCATCAATAATTATATCGATAACCTCACTTAAAGCAAGAAAAGCTTTTGGATCTTCAGGAACAAACGCTACCCCGCCGGCCTTAAGCAAATTATTTCTAATTTCATTCTCAATTAAAGCAAGATCACTCTCTGGTGATTTTATACTATTACCAGAAAAGATTCTATTAAAAAGCCTTTTTCTTGCATCGGGAGATGGAGCTGCATCAAATACAGCCATTCTTACAGCCTGGGCAATATGACGCTCTCTAAAAAGTTGTTTTGCAATTTGTTGATGTAATTCTTCAGCATTTAAACTAATTGGTATATCATTCTGTGCAAAAAAATCATTTAGTTTTTTCACCATCTGATAAGTTTGACGATTACTTTCATCTTGCAGAGTTCGGATTTTTTGTTCCGACTGGGTACTCATCTTAACCGGGAATCTTAATCCTTTCCCACTAAAATAAGTCCTGCCCGGATTCCCGGGGTCATTGACACGAATCCCATCTTTTTGCAATTGATGCTGAAGCGCCATAAACTCAATGTTAAAAAGCGGAAATATTTTATACTCAAGTGCAAGATCAGAAAATTCTGAATATCCGTCAAAAGTATAGAAATCGTTTATACCCAATACACTTATTCCCTCCTGCCTGGCCATCTGAAATGCCAGAGAAATATCGGAGAAAGCACTAAAAGAATAGGGAGTATGAATATGACCGTTAATATCAGGAATTAAATCAACTGCTTGATTCCTGTACCAGTCAATTAATGAATTTTTATCCGGAAAGCCGGAGAATAGAGGATTTGCTGACATATGTATAAATATAACAATTCGATTGCAAATTAATAAAATGATTTAAGAATAGCTGTCCTTTGGTATCCTGTTATTTACACAAAAAAAAGAACACTTATTCTTTGGAAATAAGAAAAAAGGAAATACTTTTGCAGTCCCGATTATTGTCCGTACTTACAATTAGGTTAAGTTATTGAATTTCTTGTGATAACAGGTTTCAGGACAGGGCGAAAGGTCATGAAAGCACCACAAGAGCAAATTAAATGTTGAACAAAAAAATAGTTTGAGTGAATACTTTAAGTTATAAAACCGTTTCGGCAAACAAGGCGACCGTTAATAAGGAATGGGTACTTGTTGATGCCGAAAACATGGTTCTGGGTCGCCTGGCAACAGAGGTTGCTAGAATTCTCAGAGGAAAAAACAAACCTGAGTTCACACCTCATGTTGATTGCGGAGATAATGTAATAGTAATTAACGCTGAAAAAGTTAAGCTTACCGGCAATAAACTTACTGACAGAGTACATTTTAGTCATAGTGGATATCCAGGAGGACAGCGGGAACAATCACCGAAAGAAATCCTCGCTAAATATCCGGAAAGACTGGTAGAGAAAGCAGTAAGAGGAATGTTACCAAAGAACAGACTTGGACGTCAGTTATTCCGCAACCTGCATGTAGTTGTAGGTGCTGAGCATAAATATGAAGCTCAAAAACCCAAAGTTCTAGATTTAAGTACGAATAATTAAAAACAAATGGAAGTAGTTAATACTATAGGTCGCAGAAAAACCGCCGTTGCACGTATCTACGTTAACGAAGGGAAAGGAAATATCACTGTTAACAAACGTGACTTTAAAGAATATTTTCCAACAACTACATTACAGTATATTGTAACCCAACCTTTAAATATTGCTGAAGCTATTGAGAAATATGACATTAAAGTTAATCTTGATGGTGGAGGAATAAAAGGACAAGCTGAAGCATTACGTTTAGCAATTTCACGTGCATTAATGAAAATCGATCCTGAAATCAGGAAAGAATTGAAACCAGTAGGTCTGGTTACCCGTGATCCACGAGAAGTTGAACGTAAAAAACCAGGTCGTCCAAAAGCAAGGAAACGGTTCCAGTTCTCAAAACGTTAATATTTTATTATTGTATAATTATATGGATCTAAAACGGTTGAGACTTCATTGGAAGATGAACTACTCAACGGTTGCTTTTAGAATCATAAAAAAGTAAACAGATGCCAAGAGTATCATTTGAAGAATTATTAGAAGCAGGTGCACATTTTGGTCACCTCAAAAGAAAGTGGAATCCAAGCATGGAGCCTTATATCTTCATGGAAAAAAACGGGATTCATATTATCGACCTTCAGAAAACAATTGTAAAGGTTGATGAAGCAGCAGCTGCTATTAGGCAAATTGCTAAATCAGGTCGTAAAATTTTGTTTGTTGCCACTAAGAAACAAGCAAAAGAACTGGTATCCGAACAAGTCAAAAGTGTTGGGATGCCTTATGTAACTGAACGCTGGCCAGGTGGAATGTTAACCAACTTTCCGACAATCAGGAAAGCAGTTAAAAAGATGATTTCCATCGACAAAATGACAAAGGACACCAGTTGGGACAATCTTTCAAAAAGAGAGAAATTGCAGATTGGTCGTCAACGGGCTAAACTTGAAAAAGTATTGGGCAGTATTGCTGACCTTACCCGTTTGCCTGCAGCATTGTTCATTGTAGACGTACTTAAAGAAAAAATCGCTGTAAGAGAAGCACAACGATTGGGCATACCCGTATTTGCAATTGTAGATACCAACTCCAATCCCAATGGAATTGATTTTGTAATTCCCGCCAACGATGATGCATCACAATCAATTAAACTGATAGTGGGTGCTATGGTAGAAGCCGTTGCAGAAGGATTAAATGAACGCAAGGCTGAAAGAAAAGATGAAGAAGAAGCACCTCGGAAAAAGAGCAGGAGAAAATTAAAGAAGGAAAAAACTCCTGAGCCCGAGCCTGCTGTAGACGATGAAGTTGGTGAAGATATTGAAGATTCGGAAGATAGCACAGAAGAGGAAGAATAGTAATTGCTATCTACATTAAAAAAAACATTTTAAAACAAGTTTTATGTCATTTACAACAGCCGACGTAGTAAAACTGAGAAAAGTTACAGGCGCAGGGATGATGGATTGCAAAGGTGCCCTGGCAGAAGCCGATGGAAATTTCGACAGAGCATTAGAAATTATACGTGAAAGAGGAAAACTGGTTGCCAGCAAGCGTGCTGACAGAGAAGCAAGCGAAGGTGCAGTACTGGCTAAAGTTACCGAAGATAAAAAGTTTGGAGCACTGGTGGTTTTGAATTGCGAAACTGACTTTGTTGCAAAAAATGAAGGATTTATTAATTTCACCAATAGCATCTTAGACGTTGCACTGGCACAAAAACCTGCCAGCCTGCAGGATCTTAACGCACAACAACTCGACAATAGAAGCATCGAAGCACAGGTTACTGAACAAACAGGTGTAATTGGTGAAAAAATTGAATTATCATATTTCGGTAAAATAGAAGCTGAATACGTAGTTTCCTATATACATCCGGGAAATAAACTGGCAACATTGGTTGGCTTTAATAAAGCTGACGTAAACGAACAAGTTGCAAAAGATATTGCAATGCAGGTAGCAGCCATGTCTCCGGTTTCCGTTGACACCAATACAATTCCACAAGATGCTATTGAAAAGGAATTAGAAATAGCACGTGAGAAATTTCGTCAGGAAGGAAAACCTGAGGCAATGTTAGAAAAAATTGCTCAGGGAGCCCTGCAAAAGTGGTATAAAGAAGTAACACTCGTAAACCAGGCATTTATTAAAGATGGTAAAATGACCGTTAAAGAATATCTGGCACAACAAGATAAAGATTTACTGGTTACAGGATTTGAACGATATGGATTAGGTGACTAATTCATTCGAAGAATTTTATGTAAAAAAAGCTACCTGCATTAAGGTAGCTTTTTTTTTAAACCTTTGGAAACTAAATAAGCTTGTATTTTTCACAATGTGCTATATCATTGAATAAAACAGCTACCAAATATTTCTATAATCATCATTCATAAGTGAAAATATCCGGCAGTTGTAAATTCATTTAAGCAACAATTTCTTGTTGATTAATATTAAATGATAATGGTGTTGGTTGCGAAAGGTTATCATTTATAGGGCACCTGTTTTTGATCAATTCAATCCATTCAGATACCAGCTCAGGTTCAGAATCAGTATCAGGTGAAAACTCAACATTTATAGTTTTAAAACCTGCCCTTTCATTGTATGATTTACCAAACAACCTTGCAGGATCAATAACGCCCTCCACTGCAATATCAAGATTTTTGAGGCTAATACCTAGTTCCTTAGCAGTAAGGTGGGCAACTACATTAATACATCCGGCATAACCGGCCAGAAGATATTCAACCGGGTTAGCTGCCAAATCATCGCCACCTAACTCTTTAGGTTCATCAATTACAATTTTAAATTGCCTTGCTGCGGCAACAAATCGTGTTTCAGTTTCAGAAGTTCCATTAATCTTTACATTTAAATCCGCCATAATATTTAATTTTAGTTAAAAAAAAAGCCTTCCACTATCAGTGAAAGGCTCAAATTATTCCGCTTATCTTAATCGTATCTACCCGGATAATACTTTCCCTTTCAACTGCCTGTTAAGACAGCTGCACATACACATATTATTTATCACAGAAAGTATTATTTTCATCTTATATAGATACTAAATTTTCCTTGTTCTGATGCAAACATAATAAAAAACCTTTAGGTATGAAATTATATAAGATTAAAATGTATTTCGTAAATTTATTTACAGAAGTCACCTTTTCCGGAAGCTTGCTTTAAATGAATTAATCCCGATAAAAAATTCTTCTCTTATTTAGGAATCCTGCCCGTGCCATAGACATGATCAAAACACCAGCGATTGTAATCATTCCTCCAATAATCTGATGTGGAAGTGGAAAAGTTCCAAAAAAAAGATATGCCCCAATTAATACAAATATTCCTTTTAAGCTTTGAACTACCGACGAGCGTGAAGCTTCAAAATATTTAAACGAGTAATATATTGTAAGAATAGCTAAGAACGGACCCAACAATGCCCCAATTACAATATTTTTTAAGGCTGAAGCAGGTATTTCAAATGATTGATCGTAAATAAAAAACATTGCTATTGAAAACAGAAGAAGCCAGACCGAACGGTTTAGGTTCAACAATTCAGCACTTATAGCCCGAACATGAACTTTAACGACCAAAGAAGCAATAGTGGCAAAAATTGCATTTATTAATACTACACCGGTTCCGGGTATAAAAAAATTTTCAATAGAAGCATTTCCACTATAACTAATAACAAAAGCTCCAACCAGGGCTAACATTGCACCACCGGTTTCTATCGGGCCAAAACGTTCACCTAAGATGAATACACCGCCTAAGGCCAGCATAACAGGAAACATATTTCCAAGAAAAGAAGTTACAGCCGGATCGGGAATGATAAAAATGGACAGGTAGAATGTTGTTGCAGTTAAAATTTCCAAAACACCCAAAAGAATAAGTATTTTGATCTGCTGTTTTGAAAGCTTTGGGATTTGACTTAATCTTCTTTTCACCAATGACCAGCCAAGCATAGCTATTGTACAAACCAAAAACCAATATACACCAAACTGTGCCAGATGCACTTCTGCAAATGCCGCTTTACTAAAGATGTATTCACTGGCAAAGGCAATAGTTCCTATTACTGCAAAAAAATAACCCTTAAACCTGTCAGTAGTCATATATGATTTTTTATACGATGGCAAAAGTATCAAAAAATGAAACTATCTCATCTCTCTTGACATTAATAAACGATAATCCTTAGAGGTAAATCTTTTTTGTTATATTTTACTACATTTCTTATATTCGTCCTATAACACAACGATTATTTCAGCAAAAATAAATTCCTCCCATGACTTCCATCAATAATATACTGTAATTACCCAAATTTTTATTTGCACGGCAGGTTATTTCATTCGTCAACCTCCACACCATCGAATTCATTTCTTTGTACTTTCTTCGATGTTTCTTCGATACAAGTTCGATTTAAATTTGACAATTCACGAATTTGATTCCAAGAAGCTCCGAAGTTGAATGCAGGAAAATTTTAGGGTTTTACTTCCATGTCAAGAGATATGGCCGACGAAAAATATTCCAAATCAATTGACCTTTACTTTGAGTCTAATTTTAAGAATCCGGTTCAGGGCAAAAGAAACTTTACAGTGGATTTATAGATAACCTGTCAACTATACAGGGAAGAATAATAGTGGTTTTGAATAACGCAGTGGGTTGTAAGAAATGTTCCAAGAAACAGAAACCGTAATTATCAGAACCATAAATTGCATATGCGATACCACTGAATATCTTTTAAAAATCACCCCTGAGTTATCATTATAAAAAATATTCAATAAAAGCAATTTAAAGACAGCCCAAATATATTCCTAAAAAGAATTTTCTACTATGTTAAAAGGCAGTGCATATTATTACTCGATTGAAAATATTTCCCCCTTGGTTTGGTCACTATTGGTACCGATAAACACTTTAAAATCTCCCGGTTCAACAACGTACTCTAAATCGAAATTATAAAACTTTAAATCATCTGCAGTGATTTTAAACGTCACTTCTTTTGATTCTCCTTTTTTAAGCAGAATCTTTTGAAAACCCTTAAGCTCTTTGACCGGAGGAGTTACACTTCTGACTATATCCTGAACATATAGCTGTACTACTTCCTCACCATCAAAATCTCCCGTATTTGCTATTGTAACCGTAGCTTCCAGCGATTCATCCCCTGTTATTGATTTTTTATTGAGTTTAATATCACCGTATTCGAAAGAAGTATAGCTAAGTCCATAACCAAACGGGAATAATGGCGAATTAGGAACATCGAGATAATTGCTACGAAATTTCTGGAATTCATCCCCCGGATTTGGCCTGCCTGTTATCCGATGGGCATAGTAAACAGGAATCTGTCCAACATTGCGCGGGAAAGTCATTGTAAGTTTGCCTGACGGATTATAATCGCCGAATAAAACATCGGCAACTGCATTTCCTGCTTCAACACCAGGATGCCAGACAAGAAGAATAGCATCAGCCAGCTCATTTTCCTCTTCAATAGTCATTGGCCTGCCAGCCATCAATACTAAAACCAAAGGCTTTCCTGTTTTCTTAAGTCTTTGAATCAATTTTTTCTGCGGTTCAGACATAGAAATATCAGTCATATTAGAAGACTCTCCCGTCATTTCAGTAGCCTCTCCAACAACAGCTACAATCACATCAGCTTTTTTGGCAATTGAAACTGCCTCCTTGAGCATCTTTTCAGGGGTACGATCATCAATAATAACCCTGGGCCCAAAAACATTGATTTTTTCTGCAAATTCAGGATCGTCAGAAATATTGGCACCTTTTGCATGACGAACATTTACATTATCACCAACCAGGTTTTGTATCCCTTCAAGTAATGGCACTGACAACTGAGGGTCGCCGGTAGGAGCCCAGGTGCCAAGCATGTTATTTTTATCATTAGCTAATGGCCCAATTAATGCAACTGTGCCTGATTTTTTAAGTGGTAAAACCTGGTTTTCATTCTTTAAAAGCACAAAAGAACGTACTGCCACTTCTCGAGCAAACTTCCGATGTTCCGGGGAGAGGATGTCTTGATCAGGACGATCTTCATCAATATAACGAAAAGGGTCTTCAAACAACCCGAGTTTATATTTTGCTTCAAGCACTCTGCGACAAGCCTCATCAATCTGCTGTTCAGTCACTGTACCTTCCTGAAGTGATTTTTGAAGTGTATTTAAAAACCCTTCGCTTACCATATCCATATCAAGTCCGGCTTTTAATGAGAGTGCAGAAACATGCTGTAAATCTCCTATCCCATGAGCAATCATTTCACTTACCGAAGTATAATCAGAAACTACAAAGCCATCAAATCCCCATTGGTGTCGCAACACTTCAGTCAACAGCCACCGGTTACCTGTGGCTGGTATTCCATCTACATCATTAAAGGATGACATTACACTTCCCACACCAGCTTTCACAGCCGCATCATAGGGAGGGAAATAGTCATTATACATCCTCCCGCGACTCATATCCACAGTATTATAATCCCTGCCGGCCTCTGATGCACCATATAATGCGAAATGTTTTACAGTCGACATCATTGTGTATGGAGAACTTAAATCATCTCCCTGATAGCCTTCAACCATAGCCTCAGCTATTCTGGATCCAAGAAAAGGATCTTCACCGGCGCCTTCTGCTACCCTTCCCCAACGAGGGTCACGGGCAATATCAACCATTGGAGAAAAATTCCAGAATATACCATCAGCAGTGGCCTCGCGTGCAGCAACCTGTGCCATCCGCCTGATGAGCTCCATGTCCCAACTGGCTGAGGTACCAAGTGGAATGGGAAATGTTGTTTTATATCCATGAATTACATCAGACCCGAACAGCATTGGAATGCCCAAACGACTGTTCTCAGTAGCCAGTTGTTGTGCCTTCCTTACAAGCTCCGGCCCGGATACACCAAATATACCACCTACTTTTCCTTCTTTGATTTTTGTCTCCACATCTGTACTAACAGCCTCACCGGTAGGAATTCCACCTCCCGGTGTTATCAGGTTTAATTGGCCTATTTTTTCTTCAAGAGTCATTTTTGACATCAATTCATCAACAAACTTATCCATCTCAGCAGCTTTATTCTTCTGCCCTACTCCCTGAAAGCCAAAGAAGCATAAAAGACTAGCAGCCAATAAAATCTTTAATGATCTCATATCATATTATTTAATTGTTATTCTGTATTATTTATTGGTTGTTTTAACATTCATAAAAAAGTTCTCAATAAACATTTATTCGGTTTTAATTAATTTTGACTTTTTAGAAACTCCATTCTCATTGAATGCCTCTATTGCAAACCAATATTCCTGATCCACATTCAGGTTCTTCATTTCCAGTTCATTCTTATCATACACAAGCCATGAATTATAAAGTTTATCGGGAGCAATACCCCAATAAACATTATAACCTTGCACATTTTCCTGCTGTCGCCAACTGATATGCACATCCCTGCGATCAGCCTGTCTGTTAACCTCGATTTCTTTCACTGTTGCCGGTACTTTCCCATCTCCTTTTCCAAAAACACGTATGCCGGATATGGCAAGATGAGGTGTTGGAACATGTAAATTTTTAAATCGTACATATCTAATTTTTCTCGGGCCTCCTAGTTCCACATAATCGTTTGGAACATCACGAAAGTTATTACTTCTGTCCACTATGATTTCCCAATTTTTACGGTCTGTCGATCCTTCTATTGTATATCTATGATACAACCCCGGTATTCTTCCAAACATTTTAGAATCATGATCCTGATAATTCACTTGAATTGCATAAACATTACTAAGGTCTTCAAGGTCAATTTCAAGCCATTCGTCCTTTCCTTTACCTTCCGCCAACCAATATGATTTAATATTTTCATCAACAACATGTTCAGGACCATGCTCTGCAGCATGTGAAGAAGCGTTCACAGGTTTTTTAAACGACAACAACATCCAGCCTGTAAAAGAACCCGCCTTTTCAGGAATGCCGGGGGCATAATGAGGATAATCTCCAAACGCAGTATTTGAGTACATCAAATCATCATTATCGAAATAAACAGGGTACATTGCAATACGACGTTCCCAACCAACATGTAGAGCCAGAGCAGCAGAGCCAAAATGCCAGTATTGATTTTGTGGCCCTATTACCAAACTTCCATGGCCTGCACCGTTGGCATAGCCTCCCGGTTTGTAAACAACAGGATTATTGGGTGCATAAGAGTATGGCCCTAAAGGATGGTCAGCCATATAGACTCCGTCGCCATATACATTAAATTCTGTACCCGGTGCGGCATATTGCATATAATATTTTCCATTTCTCTTGGTAAGCCAAGGACCTTCAATGTAACCTCCCAAGACAGTATCTGCATGATTATGTCCAAAACGTTCCCAACCATGCTTTTCCATGTCCAGGTTAAAAAGTTCATGAACCTCGTCATCTGGTTTAAAACGTATGTTCTTGTCGAGCTTCCTTGCTCTGATCGGGTATACATTAGACGATCCCCAAAAAATATAAGACTGTTCATCATCATCAATAAATAATGCCGGATCCTGTAGATTATGCAGAATAGATGGGACGGCATTCCATTTACCTGCTTTCGGATCATCGGTATAGATAATACTCATTGACCCCGATGGATCCCCAGCAACATACAAAATAGAATCTTTGTAATTAAATGCTGCAGGAGCATTACTTCCGGAAAAATACCAATTTTGAGGTTTTATAAAGTGCCAGTTTAACAAATCATTTGAATGCCAATAACCCATTGAACGTGTTACAAACATATAGTATTCCCCTCTAAATTCAACTACAGCAGGGTCGGCTCCCGAACGGTATGACATTCCCTGATGGGCATTGAAAATCATATAGGTGTAATCAATATTTAATGGATTACAATACGTTGTATGTTGAATTGACTGGGCTTGCAGAGAGGAATTAACAACCGACAGCATCAACAATATCCATATTCTTATTTCTCTGTATTTAATATTCTTCATAATACACATGTTTATTATTTTAAATGGGCTACAGGTACCTCATAAATGGTTTGTAACCTTTGAAGCTCCTGTTCCAACTCTTCAATTATACTTTCTGATTCCTGTAAATTATAGATATTGGTTACTTCCAAAGAGTCAGTTTCAAGATCAAAAAGCTCCCAATGCTCTTCCTCATAAAAATGAATTAATTTATATCTTTCTGTTTTTACCCCATAATGTTTCCTAACACTATGAAACCCCGGGAATTCGTAATAATGATAATACAACGACGTTCTCCATTTCATAGGCACATCGTCCAACAGCAAATTCTTAAAAGAAACACCATGCATATCTTTAGGCACTTCTATTTCTGCAAAATCAAGAAAAGTAGGAGCAAAATCGATGTTTTGAGTAAGTTGAGTTATCATGGATCCGGAGTTAATTACACCCGGGTATCGTATCATTAGGGGCATAATCATCGATTCTTCGTACATGAATCTTTTATCGAACCAGCCATGTTCCCCCAGATAAAACCCCTGATCGGATGTATATACTACTATAGTATTTTCAGCAAGTCCATTATCATCCAGAAAATCCAGTATTTCACCTACACTTTCATCAACCGATTTGATCGTTGCCAGGTAGTCCTGCATGTACCGTTGATATTTCCACAATGCTACAGCCTTCTTATCAGTACTATCCAGGGCAAAATAACTGTCGGCTCTTTCACGGTAAGCACTCCAAAATTTTTCCTTCTCCTGATCTGTCATGCGTTCAATCCATACATGAGGCCATGGATCGAAACGAAGCGCCCGACTTCCCTTCTCCTTCACCATCTTCAGATCGTGCCCCTCATACATATCACGATATATATTCATTTCCTGTTCTGATGCAGCCAAACGGCCTTCATAATCATCAAAGAATGTTTCCGGAACAGGAAATTGTGTAGTATCGTATAAAGTGTAGTGACGCTCAGCCGGAATCCAGTTTCGATGAGGAGCCTTATGGTGCATCATTAAAAAGAAAGGTTTTGAATGATCGATTTGAGCCAGCCATTCTTTGGAAAAATCAGTAATTAAATCTGTAGCGTATCCCATATATTGCGCTGTATCGCCCTGAGTTATAAAATCTGGATTATTGTATTCCCCCTGATCATTCAGTATTTTCCAAAAGTCAAAGCCGGTAGGTTCTGAAACCAGATGCCATTTACCAATCACTGCAGTTTGGTAACCATTCTCCCGCAGGATTTTAGGAAGCGTTTGTTGGGAATTATCAAAACCTTCTGAAGTATTTCGCATATAACCATGACTATGACTGTGTTTGCCGGTCAAAACAGATGCTCTGCTAGGCCCACATATTGAATTTCCACAATAATTAGCAGTAAATAATGCACCCTGCTGAGCCAAACGATCAATATTTGGTGTTGGAGCTATTTTCGAAATAGGATGCCCGTAAGCACTAATTGCTTGAATGGCATGATCATCTGCCATAATAAATAAAATATTTGGTCTGTCATCTGGTTCTTCATTTTCGCATCTCGTCAATACGAATAATGAGATGATGCTTAACGATATTGTTAAAGTGTGCCGGGTCATATTCTTATTATATAAACCTATTTATCATTGTTTAATTACTAATGTCGTTTTGAAAATGACATCTTTTTCTCTCACCTGTAGCACATACAAACCATCCTTTAAATCTGCTGTGCTAAAAGATAATTTTCCCGATTCTTGTTGAACCTTGAGCGCTTTAATTAATCTACCATCCACATTAAAAATTGTGATATCAGACAGCCTGTTTGAATGCACAACAGAAAATTGGATCCAAACTTCATCAGAAGCAGGATTGGGGTATATTGTCAAATTTTGATGTTCAGACAAATGTGGTTCAGAAGATATTATTTCATAAGTGAATCCCAGTTTCTCAAGCCCCGATTGAATATCGGCATCTTTCATCACGACTTCCCATAATAATCCTGTTCTGAAATTTTCAATCATTATAATAATAGGGCCTTGATCAATTCCTAAATATGCATCCTGCACCCAATTATAATTATCATTATAAGCGTCATAAAAACCATACCTTCCAAATAACTGATTTCCCCGGGTGCGATAAAAATATTTCAATGCCTTTAAAGAGGCTTCAGGTGTATAAGGAATACTGGAAATAGCAGCTGTGGGGCTAATGGTTCCATTATCATTACTCATGGGTTGATGAGCAGTGTATCCTTCAGGATCATCGCTGGCAGTAAGTCCCCAGTTGCTATCGCTATAATTATCATGATTTAATGGATTATCTGCTGCATAGGCATTATGAATAGAAGCAGTGTTTACATACTCTTCCCAATAATTAGCATATTGATCAGCAAGCCCCTTCGGATTTATACCAAGATGAGAATAATGAATCCAGAATAAAGGTCCTCCCCAATCCGGAGCCAGTTTTATCTCAAATCCATAAAAAGTACGAGGATTAACAATCTTACCATCACGAGCAAACCCCTGATGATAAACCTCAGCAGGAATTCCATAAGTTGGTGACGATGCTGCCATAATATAAGTTATAAGAGTTTCATTCCAACCACTTATAGGCATATTTTTCTCAAAACCAATGTTTGGTGACCAATGCCAAAACAGCACCTCCTGATTATTTCGATACCAATCCCAATCGATAGTTTCCCAAAGACGGGTTGCAGTTTCTCTTATCTCTATTGACTTTAAATCTGTTCCTGTGAAGTAATTTCTCAATGCAATTAAAGCTGTTGCTACAAAAGAGGTTTCCACCAGATCCCCCCCATCATCGTCGGGTGAGAATGGCTGAGTCAAACCTGTATTCGCATCATACCAATGTGACCAGGCACCATGATATCGTTCACAAGTTTCCAAAAAATTTAGTATTTGTAATATACGATTTTGAATTTCTTCACGAGGTTTATATTGATGTTCACTGGCAACAACCATGGCCATTAATCCCATACCGGTTGCACCCGAAGCGACAGTTGCCGGATTACCATTGGATCGTTCAAGTATCATACCGGTAGATTGATGTGCACCTTCCCAAAAATACCTAAAGGTATACTGTTGCACCATTTCTAATAATTCATCATCAGTAAAATCCTTTAGCTCAGCAGAAATCTCAACCGGCTCTGATTCCTGCCCCTGAAATACACTCATAACTCTGTAATGAACTTTTAAATTTCGCGCTGAGTCTGGGACAAAATCCAAAAATATACTTTCAGTAGTTTCAAACCGTAGCTCATAATTTAATCCTCCATCATAAGAGGCATAAACACGATAAGAAAGTTGATCCAATGGTAAATTCCAGCTTAATTCAGTGTGACTATCATAACCTATTGCAGTTAAATTACTAACCACTGGAATTGAATCCAGTTTTTTAAAAGTCGATATTTCATCTATTAAAATCAGTCGTGTTTTACCATTCAATTCAGATTGATTAAATACTACACCCTTCGTTTTCTTAAAATTCAGAGATAAACTTTCATCATGATCAAATAAAACCTTTAGGGGAAATGTTACCCGAACCCATTCTTCAGCCGGGATATCATTGTTATAATCAGACAAAGGAAATAATGAAGAATTTAAGTCACCTGACTCATTGACATTTAATGCTCTGACTGCAATTAATGGTAAAGCTATAGCAGGTAATTCTGTTTCTGAATAAATATAAAAAGATAGGGTATCCATTTCAGAAATATCTACTGCTGACCAATCATTGCGATATATCACAACCTGCCAATTACCGTTTTCATCCGAAGTATAATTAAATTTTAAAGCAGTAGCCCCTTTATACGCTGTTGTTGATGCAGGAACTTTATCGTTGAACTGTGGAGCTGAAGGTGGATAAGCATGTTCAAAAGTACTCTCA
>DASRQG010000033.1:0-3697 GCA_035645995.1 Mariniphaga sp.
AAACCGCTTTAATTACCGGTGCCTCCAAAAGAGTAGGCAGGGCTATTACCGAACAACTGGCTTCTAAAGGGTGGAGCATAGTGATTCATTACAATACTTCTGAGAAGGAGGCTAAACAACTGATCGAAATCTTGGATGGTAAATATCCGGAACAGAATTTCACTTCAGTAAAAGCTGATCTGGCAAATGAAGCTGAGGTTACTAATCTTATCCCGGCTGTGATATTACAGCAAGGGCCGTTTGATTTGTTAATCAACAACGCTTCTATATTCGACAGAGGATATTTGTCGGATACCCATATTGAATTATTAAGAAATCAGATGGATATAAACTTTAAAGCACCCTTTATTTTAATCCGTAACTTTGCAATTCATTGTAAGAAAGGCAATATAATTAATTTGGTGGATACACGTATTACTACCAATAAAACGAACTACGCAGCTTATTCTTTGTCTAAAAAAGCACTATGGGAATTAACAAAGATGGCCGCATTGGAATACGCACCCAATATAAGAGTAAATGCAATTGCGCCTGGTGTATCGATTCCGCCGGAAGGGAAAACAGAAGCTTACTTGAAACGATTGGCAGAAAATATACCTGCCGGGGAGCCGGTAGGCCTTGAACCAATACTTAAAAGTGTAAATTATATTCTGGAGGAAAATTTTTTAACAGGCCAGCTGCTATTTGCAGACGGGGGTGAGAACCTTGGAGTAAATTCATAAAAAGAGAATATGGCACGAATAAAAGTGAAGAATCTTTTACTGCGTACTTATATTGGGCTTAAAAAAGAGGAGCAGGATAATTTACAAGATGTGGTTATAAATTTTGAGATAGATGCGGATGTTCCTGATAAGGCTATTCATGAAGATGCTCCTGATGGAATAGTAAATTACAGGACTGTTACCAAGAAAATCATTGCATTGGTTCAGGAAAACCGTTATAACCTGCTGGAAGTGCTTACGCATAAAATCCTCGATCTTATTTTTGAGGAGGATTCCGTAAAATGGGCAAAGGTAGAAGTGGATAAACCGCATGCACTCCGTTTTGCAGAATCAGTATCTATTACGATGGAAAGAAACAGGAATGAGTAGTAATATCGCTGTTATAGGAGTAGGCTCCAATATTAATGCAGAAGATAATATTTCCCGGATGCTAAAGATCCTGGCTGATAGAGTGGAGATAGTAAAAGTTTCACAAATGATTCGAACAAAAGCCATAGGGGATGAAAATCAGCCGGATTATACAAATGGTGCAATAAAAATAATCACTGAACTAGATAGGGATGAATTGATTGGGACGCTTAAATCGATTGAAGATGAATTAGGAAGAGACCGGTCGGTTCCAAGTTTTTGCCCTCGCACAATGGATCTTGATCTGGTGGTCTGGAATGGGCAGATTGTAGATGAGGATTATTTTACACGCGGTTTTCTCCGTAAAAGTGTTCAGGAGGTTATTTCTTCCTGAACTTCAGAAAGAGTTTGTTGAGTTCAGTTAAATCTTTCACTTCACTGAAATCAGCTATTACATGATCGGCCCCGTGACTATATAATTCTTTTGAATTTTCTTTTCTGGCAATCCCAATAGTCAAGCCGAAATTGCCTTTTGCTCCTGCTTTAACTCCCGAAACTGCATCTTCAACAAGAATGGAAAGTTGAGGGTCAGCGTTCAGTAAGTCACATGCTTTCAGGAAAATATCCGGCTCAGGTTTTCCTTTTAGTTGTTCTTTAGCTGACACAACACCATCTACTACTGCTTTAAAATAGGAAGTTAGTTCTGCTTTTTCAAGAATTTTCATCCCATTCTTGCTTGAAGTTGCTATAGCGAGCTTTATATGAGCATGATGCAGCTGCTTGATCATTTCTAACGTAGAATCATAAACTTCTACTCCTTGTTGATTCAGAATATCCTGAAAAATTTTATTTTTTTTATTTCCAATTCCACAAATGGATTCAACATCAGTTTTATCATCCGGTGATCCCCACTGCAAATGAATGTCCCGCGAAATTAAGAATGACTCCACTCCTTCATACCGGGGTTTTCCATCAACATATTTTAAATAATCTTTGGTAGAGAATTCTCTGAATTTTTTCATGTCTTTCTTCGCCCTCTTTTTAAGATAATCATCAAAAACATTTTTCCATGCTTTGGTATGAGTAGCTGCGGTTTTTGTAACAACTCCATCAAGATCGAAAACAACAGCTTCAAATTGTAATGTGTCCGGTTCATTCATCTTATTAAATTTTATAATAGGGTTAATCAATATTACGTCATTAATGGCACCTCATATAAATACAAAAAAATCACTACATGTCTTTTAATAACATAGATATAGTTAAAAATATTTTATGAATTAGTATTTTTGGCTTTTTGCACAAAGTAATTTACATTTAGCAGTTATTGATATTATATTAGATAATAGCATATTTCATTTAACCGGTAGTATTAGAGGGAAAGATTTTGGGTTATATGTTATAATTCCATCATTAAATAAAAATGAATGATAAACAGCAATAGTCCATATTAATGAGTGTTTATATTTATTTTTTGTTCATTTATAATGGGGGTGGAAAAAATGCTAAATATGAGTATTGAGAATTGGATTTAAAACGAATGTAATAAGCGTACATTTGATATAAATTTTAATAGCAGGAGGTATTAAAGGCGTATATAGCTTTATTAGCACTGCAATCAGTTTACAGGAATTAACCAGTAGAAGTGAGAATTAAGGGATGAAAAGAAAGCATTATGTGATTTTTGCTATTGGGGCAGTTGCCATGCTAATTTTTTTAGCGATGGCTCAAAAGGGAATGGAATATACATCAACGGATGAATTTTGCAACGCATGTCATGCACATCCGCATGCTGAATCATCATTTCGATTATCTATACACAATAGCAACAGTAGTGGTGTTACTGCAAATTGTGTTGATTGCCACTTACCTCCCGAAGATCAAACTGTTTATCATCTCACCCGGAAAGCGTATCATGGATTTCATGATTTATATTATTACTTAACGCGTGATATGGATGAGATTGATTGGGAGGCCAAACGTACCGTAGAAGCAAGCAAGAGATTTGTATATGAAGATGGTTGTAAAAAATGTCATACAAATCTGTTCCCGACAACATTAGATGAGCTGGGCGCAGAATCACATTTAAAGCACATAAGCGATCCTGAGAATAATTCTTGTGTAAAGTGTCACCTTACAGTTGGTCACTATCGTGGTGAGGTTAGTCTTGCTATGGAGGAGGTTTCTGTAGCACCTGAGGAATTGTTTGATGCTCCTGCTGAAATTACAGCCTTTGAAGATTTTACTGAACAGATTCCCGGAACCAATGTATCATTTAAGATGGTAGCTGTTGAGGGAGGTTTATTTAATATGGGAAGTCAGCCGGATGAGTCCTATCGAAGGGCAGATGAAGGGCCTGTTAGGGAAGTAGAGGTAAATGATTTTTGGATGGCAGAAGTAGAGGTTACGTGGAATGAATATCTTGCATTTTTCAATGCTACCGGATCACAGGGAAGGAAAGAGGCTGTTGAAGTAGATGAAGAATTAGATGGCATTACAGGAGCTACTCCACCCTGGGGAGCACCTGACCAGGGATGGGGGATGGGCACCCGCCCGGCAATCACAATGACCCACCATGCTGCTCAGGTTTATTGCAGATGGCTAAGCAGCGTGACAGGAAAAAAATA
>DASRQG010000034.1:0-15191 GCA_035645995.1 Mariniphaga sp.
ATTTGGAGAGAATATCTTTGGAATAGAAGTGGCTGCAGAACGCTTTTTCAGCAAAGTACCTTCAGATTTAACCATTGATGAAGCTGCTGTATTAATAGGCATGTTAAAAGGCAACAATTATTATAATCCAAGAATTCATCCTGAACGGGCAGAACAGAGACGAAATGTTGTGATTTCACAAATGGTGAATTATGGTTATCTGAGTCCGGAAGAAGGTGAAAAGTATAAAGAAAAGCCATTGGAAGTGAGATACAGGCGTATTTCATTCAATGAAGGCCCGGCACCTTATTTTTTGGAAATGCTTAAACCTGAACTTCTCGATTGGTGTTCCAGAAATACTAAAGAGAATGGTGAGCCCTGGAACCTTTATACAGACGGACTTAAAATTGTTACGACACTAAATGCAGACTATCAAAAGTATGCAATAAACGCCGTCTCGGAACATATGAAGGCTCTTCAAAATGATTTTGACAATCATTGGAATGGACAAGACCCCTGGCGTAATAATAACAATATTTTGCAACGTGCCATTAAGCGAACCAGGAGGTATCAGGGCTTAACTGCTGCCGGGAAGACTCAGGAAGAGATTGAGAAATCATTTAACCAAAAAATCCGTACTACCTTATTCACCTGGGATGGAATGAAAGAAGTGGAAACAACCCCTTTAGATTCGGTAAAACATTACCTTCGGTTTCTAAATGCAGGATTTTTAGCAATAGAGCCCTCTACAGGTGATTTAAAAGCCTGGGTCGGAGGTATTGATTTTCGTTTTTTCAAATATGATCATGTATTATCAAAAAGGCAACCCGGGTCCATATTTAAACCTTTTGTATTTCTGGCAGGCCTTGAAAATGGGTTGAGCCCGTTTGAATACTACCCTGCACAACAAACAGTTTATACAGGGTATGATAACTATTCACCTGCAAATTTTGATGGGAATCATGAGGGTTATTATACAATGGAAGGTGGGCTGGCACGTTCAGTAAATACTATAGCAGTAGATATTCTGATGAAAACAGGTATTGAAAATACCATTCAAACAGCACAAGAACTTGGACTCGACACTAATATTCCAAAGGTACCATCTATTGCGTTGGGAGTACATTCCGAAAGCCTAAAAAACATGTTATATGCCTATGCTACAATAATCAACAGAGGCAAAAAGGTAGAGCCATACTATCTAACATCGATTTCAACCAGAAATAATGAAGTTCTGGAAGAATTCCCTCGTCCTTCACCTATAACAACAAATCTTAATGAATTGAATTGCCAACTGGTTACCCATATGATGGAATCTGTAATACAAAAAGGAACAGGTGTCAGGATAAGAAACACCTTTGGTATAAGAGGAGATTTTGCTGGCAAAACAGGTACTACCCAAAATTATGCCGATGGATGGTTTGTTGGCATGACTCCCACACTGGTTACCGGAACATGGGTTGGAGCAGAGGAACCCGGAATTAGATTTCGAAGTAGCAGACTCGGCCAGGGATCATATACTGCCTTACCTATTGTGGGGAATTTTTTCCAAAAATTATACAGTGACCCAAATTATAAGAGCATTCAAAATGCCCGGTTTCCTGAACTGGATGAAGAATTATTGGCAGACCTTGACTTGCCTCTTTATAAAGAAATGCTTGAACTGGAACGACAGGATTTCTTCGACCGGTTATTTGCAGGTAGCGATGATAAGGAAAAGAAATTAAGCAAGCTGCGCAACATGGACACGGACACGGTAGAAGAAAAACCGAATGTATGGCAAAGAGTTAAAGGAATTTTCAGAAGAAAATAAGAAGCATAATTAAATCGGCCTGTACTGTTATATTGGCTAAGAGGTGAGGATTTACATCCTATTTATTTAACTGTTTCTGAATTGAAGCATATTTTTGATTCGGGATAGAGAAACTAATCATCCTGTTTCCTATCTTTATGAAAAAAGAATATGTCAGATAAAATCCCACAACTTTTAAAGGATGATGGTTGGCTGGAACCATACAAAGATGCTATTATCAGAAGAATTTATACAGCAGAACAAAAAGAAGCAGAACTTTCTGTTAATGGTACTTTAAGTGATTTTGCCAGCGGATATCTGTACTTTGGTTTACATCGTACCACTGAGGGCTGGACCATACGAGAATGGGCTCCCAATGCTACTTATATATACCTGGTAGGAAATTTTAATAATTGGGAAGAGCAAAAGAAATATGAGTTTGCTGCGCTTCCTAATGGAGTTTGGGAACTTATATTAAAAGACCATGAATTGCATCATGGCGACTTATATGCTTTGTCGATGCACTGGGCAATAGATGCTGGGAAAAGGATTCCGGCCTGGGCACATTATGTAACACAGGACCCGGATACTCATATATTTAATGCACAGGTATGGAGTCCTGAAAATCCCTATTCATGGACAAACCGTTTTGAAAGGTTAAATGAACCTCCTTTAATTTATGAAGCCCATATTGGAATGGCGGGAGAAGATGAAAGGGTACATACCTACAGTGAGTTTAGAACGAATGTGCTTCCAAGGATTAAAGAGAATGGTTATAATACCGTGCAATTAATGGCGATACCTGAACACCCTTATTATGGTAGTTTCGGATATCATGTTTCAAGTTTCTTTGCACCATCCTCAAGATTTGGCACACCTGATGAGCTAAAACAACTCATTGATGAGGCTCATGGCTTGGGACTGGCAGTTATCATGGACATTGTTCATTCTCATGCTGTTAAAAACGAAGTTGAAGGGTTAGGAAGATTTGATGGAACCCGTTATCAGTTTTTTCATGAAGGGCCAAAAGGAGAGCATCCTGCATGGGATTCTTATCTCTTTAATTACGGCAAAAATGAAGTACTTCATTTTTTACTTTCGAACCTGAAATATTGGATGGAGGTATTCAATTTTGATGGATTCAGATTTGATGGGGTAACGAGCATCCTTTATTATGATCATGGATTGGGAAAAGCATTTACAAGTTATGATGATTACTTTGGTGGCAATGTAGATATGGAAGCAACCACCTTCCTTACTTTAGCCAATAAGTTAATAAAGCAAGTTAAATCTGCGAGCATTTCTATTGCCGAAGATATGAGTGGAATGCCAGGGCTGGCAGTATCGTCTGAGAAGGGAGGAATGGGGTTTGATTATAGAATGGCAATGGGGGTTCCTGACTATTGGATTAAACTAATAAAAGAAAAAAGTGATGATGAGTGGGATATGGGAGGTATTTTTCATAGCCTCACATCAAAACGCATGGATGAAAAAGTAGTTAGTTATGCAGAGTCTCATGATCAGGCACTTGTGGGAGATAAAACCATCATATTCAGGCTTATCGACAAAGAGATGTACTACAGTATGCGTAAAGACCAACCCAACATGATTGTCGACAGAGGTATTGCGCTACATAAAATGATACGACTTGTTACTGCATCAACAGCAGGCGGAGCATACCTGAACTTTATGGGTAATGAATTTGGCCATCCTGAATGGATTGATTTCCCAAGGCAGGGTAACAACTGGTCATTTAAACATTGCAGACGCTTATGGGGCTTAGCAGAAAATCAGGAACTCCGCTATCATTGGCTTTATGATTTTGATAAAGAAATGATTGCACTTATTAAAAATCATAATCTTCTTACTGTGCCTTCTGTTGACTTAGTTATAGCCAACAATTCAGATAAGGTACTTGCTTTCCACAGGGGTTTATTTTTATTCGTTTTTAATTTTAACCCTGTTCAATCATTTACAGATTATGGAATTCCATTAGGTATGGGAAAATATTATATAGAACTAAATACTGACTCGGGTCGATTTGGAGGTTATGAACGTTTAGAAGAAAGTTTCCCTTACTATACAATTCCAAGTGGAGGAATCTCTAGTCAGCATTATTTAAGATTATATTTACCTGCACGCACAGCAGTAGTATTAAAAAGAGTTGACATTCAGAAAGTAAAATAACATGGCCTTTAAATTTCAAACACAAGTTGCAATTCCTTCGTATCAGTGGAAAACAGGTTATCAAAACCCTACCATGTTTATGGGCTCTTGTTTCACTGAAAACATCGGAAATAAAATGCTTGAATTAAAATATCCGGTAGACATCAATCCTTTTGGAATATTATACAATCCTGTTTCAATTGCTCATGCTCTTAGATTTCTAATACAAAAAAAGAAGTTTTCACAAGATGATCTAATCAAACATGATGGACTATGGCATAGCTTTTATCACCATGGAAAGTTTTCAGCTACAAATGCCGAAGATGCTTTACAGAATATTAACCAGAGAATAAAAAAATCTTCTTTATTCTTACGTAAAGCAGATTTTATTTTTCTTTCATTCGGAACTGCCAGGGTTTATGAATATAAACAAACAGGAAAGACCGTTTCTAATTGTCATAAAATTCCAAATAATGAATTCAGTCAGTTCAGATTAACGCCGGGTGAAATCGTGCAGGAGTTTAAAGAAGTATTATCAGAAATCTGGTCGTTTAATCCTGATTTAAAAGTAATTTTCACAGTGAGTCCAATTCGTCATTGGAAAGATGGGGCTATTGAAAATCAAAGAAGCAAATCAACCTTATTGCTCGCAGTTGATCAAATAATCAGGGGATTCGGTGAAACAAGCTGTAACTATTTCCCATCTTATGAAATTATGATGGACGAGTTGCGTGACTATCGGTTTTATAATGAAGATATGATTCATCTATCTTCTTCTGCTATTAACCATATATGGTACAATTTTGAGAAAGAATTGATTGATGAAGAAAGTCAGGAACTTTCGAAAAAAGTTCAAAAACTAATAGCAGCGATGAACCACAAGCCAAGAAACCTGTTAACACAGGAACATCTGCATTTTTTGAGAGAAAGTTTAAAAAAAGCTTATCAGCTTATAGAGGAAAATCCTTATCTTGACCTTACCTTTGAAACTGGGCACTTTACCGATATCATAAATAACATAGATACTAAAAACACACAATGAATGAGCTATCTGAAATTTGATAAGGACCAGCTAATAAACCTTCAGTACTCGCTCAACAGAGAAATCATTCGATCGAATAGATCGGGCTCGTATATAAGCACTACTTTATGTGGATGTAATACCCGTAAGTATCATGGATTGTTGGTTTGTCCTATCAGTTCATTTGGTGAAGAGAAACATGTTTTGCTTTCATCTCTCGATGTTTCGGTTGTACAGGATGAAAAGGAAATGCAATTAGGAATTCACAGATACCAGGGCGGAATATATGAACCCAATGGACATAAATATATTCACAATATTGAATTTGGTTCCATTCCCCGTATAACATATCAAATTGGAACCATCAAAATAACATTGGAGCGAATTCTGAATGAAAGAAAGAAGCAAATTCTTATGCGCTTTACTCTTAATACTTCACAAGATGAGGTACTTTTGCGCTTTAAACCTTTTCTTGCTTTTAGAAACATACATCATCTGAGCAAAGCAAACCTGTTTGTAAACAGTAAATATCAACAAACAAAAAATGGCATTAGCGTAAAATTGTATGAAGGTTATCCAAACTTGTTTATGCAATTCAACAAAGAAAATGAATTTATTGCCGTACCAGATTGGTATTATGACATTGAATATCTTAAAGAATTACATCGCGGATATGAATATCTCGAAGATCTGTTTGTGCCAGGATATTTTGAACTTTCACTGCAACCGGGTGAATCTGTAATCTTTTCTGCAGGCCTTGAAGTTGCTCAGCCTAAATCATTAAAACAAATTTTCTCCCGGGAAATCAACAAGGTAATCCAACAGTTTAATTTATTAACAGCTTTAAAAAATGTTGCTGAACAATTTATTCAACAAAAGAAAAATGAAACTTCAATAATTGCAGGGTTTCCATGGTATGACAGCATTAGCAGGTATACATTTATATCCTTACCTGGCCTGGCATTAGCTCTTGATACAGAATATTTGTTTGAGAATGTTTTTAGCACCTATAAAAAGTATTTAAAAAATGGATTGTTCCCTGACAATATTTTTAGTCCGATAAAAACTTATACGTCCGCTGATGCATCTTTATGGTTCATCTGGGCCTTACAAAAATATTGTGATTTGTTGCAAGACCCAAAAGAATTATGGGTTAAATATTCTGCAACTGTTAAAGAGATTCTGGAATGTTTCAGGGAAGGAGTACCCCAATTTATAAAATGCTCTCCCGATGGATTAATAAGTGCAGAGCAAGAAGGTACAGCATTAACCTGGATGAATTCCTATTCAATGGGGCAACCTGTAGTACAGCGTTCGGGGTTACCTGTGGAATTAAATGCGTTGTGGTATAATGCAGTGGTTTTTGTATTGGAAATGTGTTATTATGTTGATGATTTTGAATTTATAAACAGATGGAAAAATTTTCCTGAACAATTATCCACCGCTTTTCTAAAAACTTTTTACAGAGAAGGGCATGAACATTTGGCTGATGTGGTAAAAAATGGGAGTCAAGACTGGTCAGTTAGACCAAATATGGTAATTGCAGCCGGATTAAAAAATTCACCGTTATCGAAGGAACAGAAGAAACAAATTTTAAGCATCGCAAAACAAAAGCTACTCACTAACAGAGGATTAAGGTCATTGTCACCTGACCACATACGCTATAAAGGTGTTATTGCAGGCAATCAGGATATTCGGGAATCAGCACTCCATCAGGGTGCAGCATGGCCCTGGCTTATTCAATTTTTCACTGAAGCATATCTGGTTGTTCATGGTATGGCTGGAATTTCTTTTTTAAAGAAACAATTGGAAATGTTTGAAGAAGCATTAACTGAACATTGTGTAGGAACCTTATCGGAAGTATATAATGGAGACCCTCCACATACAGGAAAAGGAGCAATTTCAATGGCTGTGAATATTGCAGGGGTATTTTATGCCCTACATAAAGTTAATAGCTTTAAACCATAATAAGTGATCGAGATGAGAGTATTAATGTTTGGCTGGGAATTTCCTCCTCATATATCAGGTGGTTTGGGGACAGCCTGCTATGGCCTGACAAAAGGCCTCGTACAAAACAAGGAAATTAAAGTATTGTTTGTTGTACCTAAAGCTTTTGGCGATGAAGAACAAACAGACATTGATGTTATTGGAGCTAATGAAATACCTATTATAAAAAAAGACCTGGAAATCATCAACAATCAGGAAAAAGTCAATTATATAGAAGTTAATTCTGCCATAGTACCATACATTGATGAAAAACAATTCTGGACTCTAAAGAAAAAGATTAAAAATACTCAAACACGATTGGTTAAAACTACACATGGATACAAAATAGAATTTAGTGGCAAATATGGGTTAAACCTTATTGAAGAGATTAAAAATTATGCAATAGTAGCTGAATATATTGCACTTGAAAATAAGTTTGACCTGATTCATGCACACGACTGGCTTGCTTATCCGGCAGGCATCGCAGCAAAACGAATTTCGGGAAAACCATTAATAATTCATGTTCATGCAACCGAATTTGACCGGAGCGGAGGAGATATAAATCCTATTGCATATTCAATTGAACGGGACGGAATGGAAAATGCAGATAAAATTATTGCTGTCAGTAACTATACAAAACAAATCATTATAGAAAAATATTTTATTCCGGCCGAAAAAGTAATCACCGTTTATAATGGAGTAGAACCGGTGCTTAACGATAAAAAATATTCATTTAAGAAAGGACTAAATGAAAAAGTAGTAACTTTTTTGGGTAGGATAACAATGCAAAAAGGACCTGAATATTTCATCGAAGCCGCATATCTTATTTTGAAAAAAACGAAAAATGTTCGTTTTGTAATGGCAGGAAGTGGTGATAAAATGAATGAAATGATAGACAGGGTAGCTCAACTTGGAATGGCCGATAGATTTCATTTTACCGGATTCCTAAAAGGAGATGAAGTAACTAAGATGTTTAAACTCACTGATGTTTTTGTGATGCCATCGGTATCTGAGCCTTTTGGTATTGTGCCTCTGGAAGCCATTCAGGCTGATGTTCCGGTTATAATATCAAATCAATCAGGAGTAGCTGAAGTATTAAAGAATGCAATAAAGATCGATTTTTGGGACACTTATGCAATGGCTGATTCAATTTTTGGTTTATTGAAATATCCTTCAATGGCACTTCACCTTAAACAAACCGGAAAACAGGAAGTTAAGCAGCTTACCTGGCAACATTCGGCTCAAAAGGTGTACGATGTTTACAAAACAGTTTTGTAGTATTAAAAATCTCAAGCTCATAAAAGATGAAATCAATATGTCTGTTTTTTCAGATTCACCAACCTTTTAAATACCGAAGGTATCGATTTTTTGATATCGGAAATGACCATTATTATTATGATGATTACTCTAATGAAACAACAATAAGAAAAATTGCTGAAAAAAGTTATCTTCCTACCAATAAACTTTTTAAAAAGCTGGCAGCAAAGCATAAAGGCCAATTTAAAATAGCTCTTTCGATATCAGGTGTTACATTGGATTTATTTGATTTATATGCACCCGAAGTTATAGAATCTTTTAAAGAACTTGCCCATTCGGGATGTGTAGAATTCCTGGCAGAAACTTATTCCCATTCATTATCATCCCTTAATAACAGGGAAATTTTTGAACATGAGGTAAAATTACATAGGGATAAAATTTGTTCTTTATTTGGACAAAAACCTGTAACCTTCAGGAATACAGAAATGATATATTCAGATGTAATCGGAGATTGGGTTCAAAAAATGGGCTTTAAAGCCATATTAACAGAAGGAGCAAAGCAAGTGCTTGGATGGAAAAGTCCAAATTTCTTATACGTTAATGCGATAAACCCCCGGATGAAAGTTTTGCTGAGAAATTATAAATTGAGTGATGATATAGCTTTCAGGTTTTCTAATCATAATTGGTCTGAGTTTCCACTGACAGCTGACAAGTATATAAGCTGGCTTGAAAAACTGAATTCCAGAGAAGAGGTAATCAATCTATTTTTAAATTATGAATCATTTGGATTGCGCCAATCACATGAAAGCGGGATTTATGAGTTTCTTGAACATTGGATTGACAAGGTTGTTAAAAATGACAACTTCTTGTTTGCTACACCAAGCCAGGTAGTTCAGGAACTTCAACCAATTTCAATAGTAAATGTTCCCTACCCGATTTCATGGGCTGATGAAGAAAGAGATTTAACATCATGGCTTGGAAATGAGATGCAAAAGGAAGCTTTCGACAAACTCTACGTTCTTTCACATAAAATGCTTCAATGTAAAAATATTGAATTAATAAAAGATTGGAATTATCTGCAGGAGAGTGACCATTTTTATTATATGTCGACAAAGTATTTTTCAGGCCATCAAAATCAGGTATATGAAAATCCATTTGATTCTCCTTATGAAGCATTCATTAATTACATGAACATACTGAGTGATTTTACTGAAAGATTGGATAATGAGGGTTTAAATGTAATTGATGATCAGGCGAATATTGAAAGCCTGCAGGAAATTATTCGGGAAAAAGACAGAAAAATAAGAACTCTGGAACTTGAGCTAAAAAAATACCGGAACTCAGAAGACAATAAAAACTACAAATCAGGAAATACTGATGCAGAATAAAACTCACCTTATTATTTCATTGTAAATCAAATAGGAATAAACATCATTTATCAGAAAGTAACAGAATAGAAAGTGTAAATTAGCGCTCCAATTATTGTGCAGTAAAAACAAAAAAATAATGAATACGAACATCAACAAATATATTGATTGGCAGGAAAATGAGCAGCCAATATGGCGAAAAATAGTAGTAGAATCACAATTGCCTGAAAGTCTGGTACCGTTACGTGAACTTTCAAGAAACCTGTGGTGGGTATGGAACAGCAACTCCAGAGAGTTATTCAGCTATATAAATCCTGAAATATGGGAAGCTTGTGCACATAACCCTATATTAATGCTTGAAGAAGTAAGTTATAAACGTTTCAAACAACTTGAGAATGATGAAGGTTTCATTTCAAGAATGCATCAGGTATATAATGAATTCAAGCATTACATTCAGGAAAGGATGAATTCGGAAGGACCTCGAATCGCGTATTTCAGTATGGAATACGGGCTTCATGATTCTCTGAAAATATTTTCAGGAGGACTTGGTCTGCTTGCAGGTGATTACTTGAAAGAAGCCAGTGACATGAAGGTAAACCTGACTGCCGTAGGGTTATTATACCGGTACGGATATTTTAAGCAGGTACTTAATCTTCATGGGGAACAAATGGCCAGCTATGAATTTCAGGATTTTTCTAAAATCCCGGTTCTTCCAGTGATGGATGAAAATGGGGAATGGGTAAGTGTTGAAGTTGAATTTCCGGGCCGGAAAATGATTGCCCGTATTTGGCAAGCTCATGTTGGATCAGTGAAGCTATATCTTTTAGACTCAGACTTGCCCGAGAACCAGGAACAGGATCGTTTTGTCACCCATCATTTATATGGAGGCGATAATGAGAACCGTTTAAAGCAGGAGATTTTATTGGGCATTGGAGGAATCAGAGCATTAAATAAGCTTGGCCATGATTCTGATTTATATCATTGCAACGAAGGACATTCGGCCTTTATTGGCCTGGAACGCATTTCCCATATTATGAACAACTTTGGCTTAAATTTCTCTGAAGCCAGAGAAGTTGTAAGATCCTCCACAATTTTTACTACCCATACACCTGTACCGGCAGGACATGACTCATTCCACCATGACTTGTTCAAACATTACATGCAGGAATATTCGCATAAGCTTGGTCTTGAATGGAATGAATTCGAAATGCTTGGTAAAGCAACTCCTGCAGAAAGCAATTTTAATATGAGCTACCTGGCATGTAACCTTTCCCAAGGAATTAACGGCGTTAGTAAACTGCATGGTGAAGTAAGTAAAACTGTCCTAAAAGATTTGTACAAAGGGTATCTTGAAGAAGAGCTTGAGATTGGTTATGTAACAAATGGAGTTCATTATTCCAGTTGGACTGCAAATGAATGGAAAGATATCCATAGAGAGTATTTTGGCGAATCATTCCCAAAGAACCAGCTCGATTATAAGGTTTGGGAAAATATATACAATGCTCCCGATAGCAGAATCTGGGAACTTAGAAAGACCTTGCGTATAAAACTAATTAATTATATTAAAGAGCGTTTTTCTGATAATTGGATTAAGAGAAATGAGAACCCTCAATTGATTACAGAGGTGCTGGGAAAACTTGATCCCAATGCCCTTACCATTGGTTTTGCAAGAAGATTTGCTACCTATAAAAGAGGCTACCTGCTTTTCAGGAATCTGCAACGCCTTTCCGAAATTGTAAACAATCCGACAAAACCTGTCCAATTTATTTTTGCAGGAAAAGCGCATCCTGCAGATAAGGCCGGTCAGGACCTAATAAAATACATCGTTGAGATTTCTAAACGTCCTGAATTCAGAGGAAAAATCCTGTTCCTGCAAAATTATGATATAAATCTGGCTAAAATTCTCCTTCAGGGTGTGGATGTTTGGCTTAATACACCTACACGGCCTCTTGAAGCTTCAGGAACAAGTGGACAGAAAGGTGCAATGAACGGTACCCTTCATTTCTCAGTTCTTGATGGATGGTGGGTAGAAGGATACAAGAAAAATGCCGGTTGGGCATTACCCGCTGAACGTACCTTTGATGTTCAGGATTATCAGGATGAACTTGATGCAGAAACTATTTATAATATCCTGGAACAAGAGATAGTAAAAGCTTTCTATAACAGAAACAATGAAGGCATCCCCACCGAATGGGTGTCCTATATAAAAAACACCATTGCTCAGGTAGCTCCAAATTTCACTACCGGAAGAATGATGCAGGATTATCACGACAGATATTATTTACCACAATTTGAAAGGAATAAGCAGATTGTAGGGGATGACTATAAACAGGCAAAAGCACTTGCGGCATGGAAAAGTCGTGTTGGTGCAAACTGGAATTCCATTGAAATTAAAAAATCAGATTTTGCTGATGGATTGAACAATGTTATGAAAATTGGCAATGAATATCCTATAATGGTTGACATCGATTTAAAAGGATTAAGTTGTAATGAGGTCGGGTTAGAACTACTTGTAACAGAAAATGGAGAAGAAGAAGAACCACGAATTGTTGAAAAAGTTAACTTTGAAAAATCAAATCTGGAAGGCAGCGTTTGTCGGTTTAAATTAAATTATAAACCTTTACATCCAGGTTCGTTTAACTATAGCTTCCGGCTATACCCACACAATGAAGAATTACCCCACAGACAAGATTTTAGATTTGTTAAATGGTTGTAATTAGAATTGAAAATGAACAAAAAAGAATTAGGAAAGAAAATTAAAACATTTCGTGAATTCAGACAGATTTCCAGGGAAGAGCTTGCTCTGAAGGCTAACCTTGATAAGGACCAGCTTGAAAAGATAGAAGAAAAAGGAGTCATTCCATCACTGGGTCATTTAATAAAAATATCACGTGCACTGGGTGTACGGATTGGGACTTTCCTTGACGACCAGGATCAAATTGGCCCTGTTATCGTTAAAGCTGGTGAAGAAAAATCAAGCCTTAGCTTTTCTACAAAAGATAATTCTACCCGTGAACACCTGAATTTCTTCTCACTTGCCCAAGATAAAACAGGTAGACATATGGAACCTTTTATTGTCGAAATAGAACCTTCAAAAGAATCTGATTATAAACTGTCTTCGCATGAAGGAGAAGAATTCATATATGTGCTTGAAGGCAGTATTGAAATTAATTACGGGAAAGATGTGTTCAAAATCGATAAAGGAGATACAATATATCTCGATTCAATTATTTCCCATAATGTTCATGCTGCCAATAACCAACCAGCTAAAATTCTTGCAGTAGTTTATTCTCCAGTTTAACCATTATATTATTTTTGCCAAAAACCAGATCCAATCTTCATGCAGTTATTAGAGTATACCTTAGGTGAGATTCTAGAAAAATGGGCTTATAATACGCCCGATAAAGAATTTATAGTATATCCGGACCGAAATCTCAGGTTCACCTATAAAGAGTTTAACGAGCGTGTTGACGCACTTGCCAAAGGAATGCTCTATATAGGTGTCAGGCCGGGTGATAAAGTGGGTATTTGGGCACGTAATGTTCCTGACTGGACTACAGTAATGTTTGCTGCAGCAAAAATAGGTGCTATACTGGTTACCATTAATACAAATTACAAGCTCTCAGAATTAGAGTATATTCTGAAAGATGCTGATATTAATACGTTATTCCTGGTTGAAGGTTATCGTGACAGTAACTACATTAATATGATATTTGACCTTGTTCCTGAATTAAGAGAACAAGAACGTGGAGCATTAAAGAGTAAAACCTTTCCCGAATTAAAAAATGTAGCCTTTATAGGCCAGCAGAAGCATCGTGGCATGTACAACACCCCGGAGCTGCTGCTCCTTGGAAATCAGGTTGATGATTTTGAACTTGAAATCATCAAGGAAACCCTGAACTGCCATGATGTTATAAATATGCAATATACATCAGGTACAACAGGATTTCCCAAAGGGGTAATGCTTTCGCACCACAATATTCTAAACAATGGGTATTCTGTTACTGAATGTATGAAGTACAGCTCAGAAGACAGACTATTAGTACCAGTGCCATTATTTCATTGTTTTGGATGTGTATTCGCTGTATGTGGAACTATCTCCCATGGAGCCACAATGGTTTTTACTGAAGACTTTGATCCATTGCTGGTGCTGGCATCCATACATAAAGAGAAATGTACTGCACTCTATGGTGTTCCTACAATGTTTATTGCAGAGTTGAACCACCCTATGTTTGACATGTTTGATTTAACATCGTTGCGTACCGGCATAATGGCTGGTTCATTGTGCCCCATAGAAACCATGAAGCAGGTAATGACAAAGATGCATGCAAAAGACTTAATAATTGTTTATGGCCTTACAGAAGCATCTCCCGGAATTACAGCAACAAGGGCACATAATTCGGCAGAAGTCCGAGCAACAACTGTTGGTTTTGAACTTCCTAATGTTGAAGTAAAAATAGTTAATCCTGACACCGGGGAAACATGTGCACCTGGAGTACAGGGTGAAATTTGTTGCAAAGGATATAATGTTATGAAAGGCTATTATAATAAACCGGAAGCAACACAAAAAGCAATTGATAGCGAAGGCTGGCTGCATTCGGGCGATTTGGCTGTTAAAACAGAGGATGGCTTTTACAAAATCACCGGACGTATAAAGGATATGATTATACGTGGAGGCGAAAACATCTATCCCAGAGAAATAGAAAATTTCCTATATGATATGGCTGAAGTTGAATCTGTAGAAGTAGCCGGAATAGCAAGCCCGAAATATGGTGAAGAAGTAGCAGCTTTCATTAAAGTTAAAGAAGGGAAAAAATTAACTGAAGCTGATGTAACTGATTATTGCATGGGCAAGATTGCACGATTTAAAACCCCTCGCTATATATTCTTTGTTAAGGAATTTCCAATGACTGCCAGTGGGAAAGTTCAAAAATATAAGTTAAGCCAGCTTGGAGTTCAGTTGTGCAAAGAAAGAGGAATCGAAATCAGGTAGAAAATTATAAAGTTATGTCCAAATACAAACGTATCCTTTTAAAGTTAAGCGGTGAATCGCTTATGGGTAAACAACAATATGGCATCGATGAGAATCGACTGAAAGAATATGCCGGACAAATAGGTAATTTGGCTAAGCAGGGTATACAGATAGGGATAGTTATCGGCGGAGGTAATATATTCAGAGGACTAAGCGGTGCTACTAAAGGTTTTGACCGGGTTAAAGGCGATCAAATGGGAATGCTCGCCACAGTTATTAACAGTCTGGCACTTAGTTCTTCACTGAATTCAGAAGGAATTAAAAGCCTTGTATACACCGCAATTCGCATGGAGCCTATTGCCGAATATTATAGTAAAGAAAAAGCTACTTCGGCTTTAGAAGATGGACAAATAGTAATAATAGCAGGAGGTACAGGAAACCCATACTTCACTACTGATACTGCCAGTGCATTACGTGCCGTTGAAATAGGTGCAGAAATCATGCTAAAAGGCACAAGGGTAGATGGAATATATACTGCCGATCCGGAAAAAGATCCTGCTGCAAAAAAATATGAAAAAATAAGTTATGACCAGATGTATGATAAAAACCTAAAAATAATGGACTTAACAGCTACTACTCTTTGCAGGGAAA
>DASRQG010000035.1:0-2257 GCA_035645995.1 Mariniphaga sp.
TGACGTATAATTACTGAAAGGGTATAGCCAAAGAACAATATAATTACCAGAAGCAATCCGGTAAAAAGGTACCATAAAGTAAGGCTTGATTTAAAATAGGAAGAACGGTCGGGGAAATGCACAGCAAAATAATAGCTGTCCTCCAGCGTATCAACAGGAAAACTGAAGGTGGAAGCTGATTCTTCTCCCATTGTTGTGATATAGGTTTGTTGTTCCAATTGTTCAGCGTCGGGATTGTAAATAGCAAATTCAAAGTCAGTATATATCTGATGTTTTTTTAATTCCTCCTTAAGGTGGGATTTTAGCAAGTCATAATCGACGGGAGCATCCATGATAACTCTGAAATAGCTTTTGGAAACAATTTCCACAGGTGCTATGCTATCAAATTTCATAGCCTGACCACTTGCTGATAGCAGCTGCCATGACACTTCCCTCAAGGCAATGGTAACACTCTCTCTGAATTGCTTCTCGGTGTTATTGTACGAGTGCCGCAGAAAAAAGAACTGAAGCAAAATGGCCCCCGCAATGGTTATGGTTGCAAGAATAACAATATATGTTAGGGTTTTTCTTTTCATTTTCGTGTTTTGTATGCTTTTTAAAACATAACTCGTTCTTTTTTAGCAATTAACACTTCGTTAACAAAATATAAAGCCTGCTTAACATCATAGATTAAAAGCCTGCTTAAATTTGTTTCAGCAAAATAAACTAATTAATCTAGATTTTTAAAACAAATTGCGTATGAAACAGTTATTCCAAATATTCTTGTTGGCCGGAATGGTGCTGACTTTCAATTTTGCAGCAGCCCAAAAGCCTCAATTAGTATTTGATAAACTTGAACATGATTTTGGTACTTTTAAGGAATCAGATGGTGTACAAACCGTAACTTTTAAATTTACAAACAAAGGTAAAGTTCCTTTAATTTTGAATAATGTAAGAGCATCGTGTGGTTGTACTACCCCCAAATGGACGCGTGAACCGGTACTTCCGGATGGTACTGGGGAAATTCAGGTTAGTTATGATCCTAAGAACCGTCCTGGTGCGTTCAGTAAAACAGTGATGGTAACCTCAAATGCTGAAAATGGTACAACCATTTTGCGCATTGTTGGTAAAGTACAACAGCGTGATCTTTCTATGGACGAGCAATATCCACGGGAGATCGGTTCACTTCGTGCTAAAACTAATCACGTTTCTTTTGGGCGCATGAAGTTAAACGATGTAGATACTAAAGAGATAGAACTTCTGAATGTGAATGATAAGCCGGTAACCGTTGATTTGCGTACTGTTCCCGAGCACTTGAGAGTGCAGGTTGAGCCTAAAGTTATCCCTGCGAAAGGGAAAGGGAAATTGTTGGTAACGTACAATGCCAATGACGCAGGAACTTATGGATTTACTTCACATAGAATCTTTCTTAAAATTGATGGAACTAATGATTATCGTGCTTCTATGGGGGTAAGTGCTACCATAGAAGAAGATTTTTCCAACCTGACAGCTGCTGATCTTGAAAGGGCTCCTGTTGCAAAGTTTTCGGAAAATTCTTATGATTTTGGAGATTTGAAGCAAGGTGATAAAAAAGAACATACCTTTTCCCTGAAGAATGAAGGTAAGTCTGAACTGATTATTCGAAATGTACGTTCGTCATGTGGATGTACTGCGGTTACGCCTTCAAAAAATGTAATAGCACCCGGTGAATCAGCACCCATTAAAGTCACTTTTGATACACGAGGTAAAAGAGGCAGACAAAGCAAGTCTATTACAGTAATTACAAATGACCCTAAATCACCTACTAACTTTTTAAGGGTTTCATGTAATATCACTACCTGATGATTTAAGATCAATTTATTTCATATCCATAGTTAAACATAGCTGCAAGTTTTATCCCTGCAGCTTTTTTTTTATAAATCCCGAATTATTATGGTATTTTTGTGTGAATTGTTCTAGAGAATCGTTATGGTGGATAATAAACATATTGAGAATAATCCTGAATATAAATCATTATTGGTGAATAAAGGGATAGATCAACCTTCTTCTGTAAGTAATCATTCAGTCTCAAATTTTCTTCGGAAGCAACGAAGGTTACTTTCGGTAGATGCTTATGTAGAGGGTATACTGGCAGGTAATGTTGCTTTACTTAGTAAAGCAGTTACTTTAGTTGAAAGCTCAAAGCCCGGCCATCAGAATATTGCACAGGAAATAATCATGAGATGTCTGCCCTATAGTGGAAACTCTGTTCGTATTGGAATAACCGGAGTTCCGGGTG
>DASRQG010000036.1:0-18491 GCA_035645995.1 Mariniphaga sp.
ATGAACAAAAAACCGCAATTCAATTTCAGGGATGAACTTAGAAAGCTGTTAGCTATTATTAAAGAATTAGATAAAAAAGTTATTTATATTTTTCTTGCTGTTGCTCTTTTTCAAACCATTTCATTTTATGTAACCTCAAGAAGATTTTTCAGGTTTAATTTATTTCATCTTTTTGAAAACAACGAAAACGTTTTTCTTATTGAATACCTCTATTGGTTTATCGGGGATTTTATATCATACTTTATATTTCCTGTTTTGATAATTAAACTGCTTTTTAAAGAAAAGATTAAAGATTATGGTATTGCTGCAGGGGATTATAAGGCGGGTATAAAAATAACTCTGGTTTTTATTTTAATAATGCTTCCGCTTGTATGGATTGTATCTTCTTTTCCTCAGTTTAATAAAACCTATCCTCATCTCGAAGATGCTAAAACTTCCTGGCTTATTTTTATCATATTTGAAACGGGAATGCTTATCTATATGTTTTCCTGGGAATTTATTTGGCGGGGATTTATGTTATTCGGGTTGAGGGAAAAATTCGGTTACTATGCAGTATTAATTCAGATGATTCCATTTTTAATTCTGCACAACGGTAAACCTGCCCCAGAAACATTCGGGGCAATCGTTGCAGGAATTGCATTAGGTATTCTTGCTTTAAGAACCCGCTCAATTTTTTATTGCGTGTTTACTCATATGAGTGTTATGTTTAGTATTGATTTAATTTCTGTTCTTCGATATAGAAGCGGTGAATACGGTATTGGAATTAATTCATTAATAAATTTTGTAAAATCAATTTTTTTCTGACACTGATAAAACATCATTCATAAATTGTTAAGGAGGATTATGAGGTTCGCCTTAAATGTTGATCATATAGCTACACTAAGAAATGCAAGGGGGGAGACTCAGCCGGATCCTGTTACCGCTGCTTTAATTGCAGAACAGGCAGGAGTGGATGGTATAGTTGTGCATTTAAGAGAAGACAGAAGGCATATTAATGAACGGGATGTAAGATTACTTCGTGAATTAATAACAACAAAGCTTGATCTTGAAATGGCTGCCGTTGATGAAATAATTAAAATCGCATGCGATATTGGTCCTGAGTTGGCTACTCTTGTTCCGGAAAGAAGAGAAGAATTAACTACAGAAGGGGGATTAAATGTAATTGATAATATTAGTCATATAAGAAACACAATAAAAACACTTCACGAGTCTGATATTGAAGTATCCCTTTTTATTGAACCTGATATAAACCAGATTGATGCAGCTTCAGAGGTTGGTGCAGATTTTATAGAAATACATACCGGTGTTTTTGCCAATGCTCTTTCGGAAGAGGAACAGTTTGATGAACTTGAAAAGATAAGAACTGCTGTTAAACATGCTAAAAAACTTGGTTTGGGTGTTAATGCCGGGCATGGCTTGAATTACCAGAACATGAAAATATTTAAAGAGCTAAAAGATATTGATGAAGTAAGCATTGGCCACGCTGTAATTGCAAGAGCCGTTGTTACCGGAATTAAAGAAGCTGTGCAGGAAATGTTAAGACTTATTAATAGCTGAAAATTTTAAATTCAACCGATTTGGTTGAAAAATGAAAATTCAACCATTTTGGTTGAAAATTAAAAATTCAACCGATTTGGTTGAATATGGACTTTTCTTTTATTAGCTTCCTCTCCGGAAAATAATTTAAATGAAATAATGAAGAGATTAGTTCTGATAGGTGATATTGTATCATCAAAAAAAATTGCCAGCAGGAAAGAGCTTCAGAAAAAACTGCAGTCACTCTTTAAATCTTTTAATAAAAGTAGCAAGACTATAATCTCGCCGTTTACAATCACACTCGGTGATGAATTCCAGGCAGTATTTTCAAAGGCTGATAATGTATTCAAATACCTCTGGGAAATACTGCATGCAATATATCCCGTGAAGGTAAGGTTTTCATTCGGTATTGGTGAAATCACAACTTCCATAAATACAGTGCAGGCTATTGGAATGGATGGTCCGGCATTTTATAATGCAAGGGAAGGATTAATTGAATTAAAACAGGGATCTTTTCTTTTTAATATTATTCATGATGATAAAGAAAAAGTTCAGATGATAAAACAAATTCTTTTTCTGCTCTCTCATTTATCATCAGGCTGGAAAGATAAACGGTATAAAATTCTTTCACTGCTTTATGATGATTTATCTGCTTACCAGATTGCAGAAAAATTAAAAATGAGTGACAAAGCAGTTTATAAAAATATTGATGCAGGTGCGCTGTTAAATGTTATTTCGATTACAAAATTAATTTCAAATGAAATAAATATTTTATTAAAGGGACGGGATTGAATTTCTTTTACCTGGTAGGAGCTTTTTCATTTTTCAGATTATTTTTTCTTTTCAGAGATAAACCGCTTTCACTTAAAGGTGCTGTTTATTTATCTCTCTTACAAATTCTTCCTCTGCTAATTTTTAAAATTGAGTTAATATTAATTCTTTTTGCAGTTTTATTAATCATAATTAATTTCTTTCTTCATTATGCTGAAAGAAATGGGGGATCGAACAAATACAGGTTTTTATCTTTCATATTTCTTTCATTACTAACTCTTATTTTTTCCTCTTATGGTTTAATAGAATTTAATCAGTCTGCTTTATCTTTTTTAAAGCATAATAAACTATTTCCGCAATCTTTTTTATTATCCGTAGAGATTAATTATCAAAAAATAACAATAGTAATTTTTGGAACGCTGATTCTGCTGAATGAAATAAATTTTTTAATAAGATATTTTTTTGAATTACTGCAGCTTTATCCTGTTTATGCTGATGAAAACCGTCCAGTTGATGAAAGAGAATACAATGCAGGCAGGGTAATTGGTATGCTTGAAAGAATTCTGATTTATCTTTTCATACTGGCAAATGAAATTACGGTTATAGGTTTTATAATTGCTGCAAAAGGTTTTACAAGGTTTAAAGAACTTGATAAAAGAGACTTTGCAGAATATGTCCTTATAGGAACCCTTCTCTCCGCTTTTTTTGCCTTAATTATTTCTTTTTTTATAAAAGAATTGATGAACTACTTCTAAATATTTAACAATGATATAAAATGATAATTCACTTGAAGAGCAGTTTGTGTGTGGTCTCTTTTTATTTAAACATTTGGTTCAGCATCCGGTATCTTAAATGAATAACCGATAAAATGTTTTAGTAGTTTTAAATAATTAACGGGGTTGTATAACAATTCACTGTATTTCTTTTCTCCGGAAAAAATATCTGTAATTAATTCGCAAAATTTTTCACCATATCTATTGATCAGAAAAACTCTCAAAGAATTATAATTGTAATAAGCTCTATTTAAAATTTGTTCCGGAATTAATTGAGAGTAAATTTCTTTATCTGTTTTTTCTATATATAATTCCTCAACAGTTTCTTTATCAGGAAATCCTTCGATTATAGACGTTGCAGCAAGTTTACCACTTAGTATAGCAGATGATATTCCTTCGGCTGTAACTAAATCTGCAAGAGCGGCGGAATCTCCTGTTAATAAAATTCGGTTGCCTGCAACAATATTTTTTTTAAGACTTACAGGTATATAATAACCATGTCTCTCTATATGTTTGGTTTCTTTTATTCCTAATAGAGTTAAATATTTTTCAAAATAATCATTCAGATTTTTTTTGATATTACGGAGGGCAAAAACTCCTAGTCCCACAGATAAATGATCACTCTTAGGAAAAACCCATGCATAGCCGCCGGGGATAAAACCAAAATCAAATCTGAGGTTTGAATATTTTGTAAGCTCCGCTTCAGAAAGATAAACTTCACACTCAAGTGCAGGGAGATTTTTCTTTACAATCTTTAAACCGGATTTCCTGGCTGATATTCCCTGTGCACCATCTGCTCCTATAACAAATAAAGCTTTATAATCTCCTGAAATTGTTTTTATAGTTACGGAATCCTTGTCGGTTATAATATCATAAACAGGTTTGTTATCAATGATTTTTGTTCCTGATGATTTTGCAAGATTTAAAAGTGCGTAATCGAAATTATTCCTCATTGTTAAAAACACAACAGGAAAATTTCTTTTTACAATGTAATGAAACTCAGCCTGGTGATCATTTATTTCGATATTACTGAATTTATTTTCGAATGTGTGGGATATATCGGCAGGGAGATAGTTTAGTACACGTTTAACGATCCCTCCTCCGCAGGTTTTATATCTTGGAGTTAATTCTTTTTCAAAAAGTACAACTTTAAAACCTTTAGCTGATAAATTTTGTGCAGCTACAGATCCGGCAGGACCACCGCCAATTACAGCTACATCAAAAAAATTATCAGCTATCATAACTACATAAAACTAATTCTCAAATTTTTTAAAGATAACAGATGTATTATGTCCGCCAAAACCAAATGCATTACTTAATGCTGTATTAATTGTTTTTGCATATGGTTTATTAAAAGTATAATTCAGGTCACACTCAGGATCGGGGTGTTCAAAATTTATTGTTGGAGGCACCATATTATTTTGTATTGCAAGAATTGATGCGATAGCTTCAACAGCACCTGCAGCACCTAATAAATGTCCTGTCATACTTTTTGTAGATGATACATTAAGTTTATAAGCATAATCTCCAAACACTGCTTTAATAGCTTTCGTTTCTGCAATATCACCAAGACCTGTTGAAGTACCGTGCATATTTATATAATCAATTTCAGTTGTACTAAGTCCTGATGTTTTTAATGCCATCTGCATTGCAAGATAAGCACCTCTTCCTTCAGGGTCAGGTGCAGTAATGTGATGTGCATCTGCGGAAACACCAATACCAACAAGCTCAGCATAAATTTTTGCATCTCTCTTCTTTGCAGCTTCGAGCTCTTCAAGAATTACAACCCCGCCCCCTTCACCAATAACAAAACCATCTCTTGTTGCATCAAAGGGGCGGCTTGCAGTTTTTGGTGAATCATTTCTTGTAGATAATGCTTTTGCAGCATTGAAACCTGCAATTCCTATTTCAAGGATACCTGCTTCACTTCCCCCTGATAAAACTCTGTCAATTAATCCATTGCTTATCATCAGGTATGCGTCAATAATATTATTGTTTGCTGTTGCGCATGCAGTTACCACACAATGATTTGGTCCTTTAAATCCATATTCAATTGCAATTAATCCGCAGGCTATATCAGGTATCATCATCGGGATAAAAAAGGGAGAGACACGATTTGGTCCTTCAGTATGATTTATGATAGCTTGTTTATAAAATGTACCGAAACCTCCAATGCCGCTTCCAAATATTACTCCTGTTTTTTCTTTATCTTCAACTGACATTTCATCAGGTTTTAATCCTGCATCTTCAAGAGCCATCTTTGCTGCAGCGAGAGCATATTGACTGAATTTGTCGAGTCTTCTTGCAGTTTTCTTATCCATGTAATTAGCAGGATCAAATCCTTTAAGTTCACAGGCAAATTTTGTTTCTACCCGTGAAGTATCGAAACTTTTTATATAATCACATCCGCTTACACAATTCATCATCGAGTTCCAGAATTCATCTACTGTTAAACCAATAGGAGTTACTGCTCCCATTCCTGTTACTACAACTCTTCTTTTATTTTGCATTTTCTTCCTGATTTTTTAATAAGAATAATATTTAAGATAGGTAAAAAAATAAATAAAGATAAAAAAGTAAATTCAGAATTTATCTTCAGTCAATCTGTAGATAAGCCAGTCACTCATCTCTACAGCACCAATTTTTTTATAAAATTCTATAGCAGGTTGATTCCAGTTTAACACAGCCCATTCCACTCTTGCACAGTTTCTTTCCTTTGCTGTTTCAATAATTTTATTCAGAAGGGCTTTTCCAATTCCTTTACCTCTGTATTCAGGCTTTACATAAAGATCTTCAAGATATATTCCCGGTTTTCCTTTAAATGTAGAAAAGTTATGAAAGAATAAAGCTTGTCCTGCTGCATCTCCATTATACTCGGCAATTAAAACTTCAGCATATTTTCTTTCACCAAAAAGATTTTCTTTAAGAATATCTTTTGTTGCTGTTACTTCATCAGATAGTTTTTCATATACAGCAAGTTCTTTAATAAGATTTAAAATAATATCTAAATCTTTTTCTTCGGCATATCTTATAACAAGATTATTCATAAGATTCTTTTAATTCCGATTTTTCTTTATTGCTGATAAGGTTGTTTATTTTAATTACAAGAAAAGCAAAAACATATCCAAACAGAATACCCAGCATTGCACCTGTAAAAACATCTGAAGGGTAGTGAAGACCAAGATAAATTCTTGATACCGAAATAAGAAAAGCAGCAGTAAATAAAACCCATTTTAAATTTTTATATAGAAGAAAAAAGAATGTAGCTGCAGCAAAATTATTAAAAGCATGATTTGAAGGAAAAGAGAAAGAATCATTGCAGCCAGCAGGTGTAATTATATCATCAAGAGTTTTACAGGGACGCATCCTTTCAAAAATTTCTTTCAAAACATTATGATTGAACTGATCGCAGGCTGCAATTAATAAAATAACTCCCAATGCAGCTAATCTTCCTTTAGTTCCTCCCTTTACAATTAATATCCCCAACAGGATTACATAAGCGAGGTACCAGTTCCTTACATTTGTTATTAATAAAAAGAATGAATCAAGTATACCGGAGGAGAGGCTATGATTAAAAAAATAAAGCAGGTCTAAATCGATTGAATAGAGGAATTCATTCATAAATTTTGAGTAAAATTCTTCACAAATCTATGTAAAAATATACTCAGGGGCATCATCAGGAATTAATTATTTCCTTTTAAAATAAAAAATTATTTTTAGTGCCTTAATAAAAAATTTTGCAAATAATTTATTAACTGGCACAATAATAGATAATCCAGCGGGGGTTTTAATATTAATTTCTGGAAAAAGATGCATTCTAAAGTTTCAATATTTGACTTTATTACACATAAAAACCCATTGTCGGATAAAAGTTACAGATATGTAAAGGAAGAATCCCGCCATTTAATATTACCTCCTTTGAAAATTATGGCTGTACTTATTGCCATAGCCGGTATTTTTGCCATGATTTTCGAAGTGCGTTACTTCAGCGAAAATGTTGTGCAAGTTTATTTTATCAGGCTAACTGCAACCCTTATTGCTTTTTCAGTTTTAGTTGCGCTTTACACCAAATGGGGAGCAGAAAAATCAGTAGCTTTAGTTCATGTTTTATTAGTTACAATTATAGTTTCTTCTGGGCTGATGATTTATTTTCATCCCACCACGCTTGTTATAAATGCACAAATTGTGGGATTAATGATTTTTACTTCTGCATTATTTATTAGCTGGGATATTAAGAATCAGATTGTAGTTGCAATTTACTATAATATTGTTTTTGCTTCGGCTATTTTATTAAATGATACCAGCATCTATTTCCTTCCAAATCTTTATGAGTCTGTTCTATTTGTTTTATTCCTCTCGGTGATTTCAATTTTAGGAAGCGCAGTAAACTTCCGGTTAAGAATAATGCTCGCCGAAAAATCTTATTCAATCGTTTTATCTGAAAAAAAATATAAATCAATTTTTGATAACTCAGCCGAAGGATTATTTCAATCAACTCTTGATGGAAAATTTATAACTGTAAATAAAGCACTCGTTGAAATTCTTGGTTATGATAATGAAGAGGACCTGATGAAAATTGATATAAGAAAAGATTTGTATAAATATCCTCAGGAGAGGTTAAGACTTTTTAAAAAGCTTCAGGATGAAGGCATCGTAAAAAATGAAAGAGTAACATTAAAAAGAAAAGATGGTTCTGAAGTAATTGTTAGACTAAATGACAGACTTGTCAGTGATGAAGAGATGGGAATTTATTTTGAAGGAAATATGCAAAGTATAACAGAACAGGTAATAGCAGAAAGAGAACGTGAGAAGGCAGAAAATGCTTTAAGAAATGAAAAACTGAAATCAGATCTCCTTGCAAAAGAGGCAACACAATCGAGTATAATTAAAAGTCAGTTCCTTGCAAATATTAGTCATGAAATACGCACCCCGATGAATGGAATTATCGGTTACTTATCATTAATAGAACTTAAAGCTTTTGAAAATGAATCGGAACTGCAGCAGTTTGTATCAAGTGCAAAAAAATCAGCAGAATCACTTCTCGATATTATAAATGATCTTCTGGATCTCTCAAAAATTGAAGCGGGCAAAATGGAACTGGCTTCAGTTGATTTTAATATTTCAGAAATTGTTGATGAATCCGTCTCGATTATTCTTACAAAAGCAAAAGAAAAAAATCTTAATGTCTCGAGAGAAATTGAAAATGGTTCACCCCTTCTTTTAAAAGGCGACAGCAAGAGAATAAGACAAATATTTACAAATCTGCTTAGCAATGCTGTTAAGTTTACAGAGACAGGGGAAGTTAAAGTTAAGTTAAAGAACCGGAAAATTAATGATGGTGAATGTTTAATTGAAGCTTGTATTGAAGATACAGGAATTGGAATTCCGGAAAACAAAATCAAAACCTTGTTTAAACCTTTCGTTCAGGTTGATTCAACTAATACTAAAAAATATGGCGGAACCGGTTTGGGTCTTGTTATCTGTAAAGAGTTTGTGAATATGATGGGAGGAGATATCTGGATTGAAAGTGAATATGGCAAAGGTACAAAAATCTTCTTTACTTTAAAATTAAGAATACATGAACAGCAGTTATTCCAGGATAAAAATACTGAATTCAAAAAATATGAACTTCAGACTGAACATCATGTTGAACAGGAAATCACTGCTGATAATATTAAAGAAGTAAGAAAAAAATATAAAATACTGCTTGCGGAGGATAACCCGATTAACCAGAAAGTTGCAATGAAAATGGTTAATGATGCAGGTTATACATGTGAAGCAGTATCCAACGGAAAGCAGGCTGTGGACGCTGTTAAGAATGGTAATTATCATCTTGTTCTGATGGATGTTCAGATGCCGGAGATGGATGGTTTTGCTGCTACTGCAGCTATAAGAAAGTTATATGAAACAGATAAAAGTAATATTCCGATTATCGCAATTACTGCACATGCACTTCTTGGTGATAAAGAGAAATGCCTTAATGCAGGAATGAATGATTACATAACCAAACCAATTGTAGCTGATGTTCTTATAAGGTCAATTGACAGGTTGCTTGAATTAAATGGTGCTATAAATTTAGCTGTTACACCTCCAGAAATTTTAAATTCAGAAGAAGTATTCGATTTCGATCATCTGGAAAAAGTAAGCCTTGGAGATGATTTATTTCAGCGCGAAGTAATAACATCTTTCATGGAAGATATATACCTTCGCTATAAAAGAATGGAACAATTCCTTTCCTCCCGCAATAAAGATAAACTTATAGTAGAAGCTCATACAATTAAAGGTGCAAGTTATTCTGTTGGCGCAAAGAAAATCGGAGAGGAAGCACTTGCAGTTGAAATCTCCGCAAAGCACGGAGATTTTGATAGCGTGAAGGAGAGATTTGGTAAATTGAAACTTGCAATGGATGAGACAAAAGCTATTCTTTCCGATTTTATTCAGGAACCAATAAGAGATTGAGATCTTATATTGTTAAGAATTAATTCGAATCAAAATAGATTAACATTAAACTATTTTATCCCGTTCAAATCGTTTAGTATTCATTAATATTAATTAAACAGCAAAACTTTCCATACATCAAACGATAATTCTCTTCAAAATATTTACATTTAATTAATAAATTACGAAGTTGATTACACGGTAAAAAAAATTATAACCGTTTCTTAATTAAATGAGCTTGCTGAAAAATACAATCGGTTACTGCACACCAAACAAACTATTTTTTATATACCCGAATTAATCCAGATTATCAGAGGAAATCTTTTCAGTAAGCATTATTTATTAACTTCCCGACATTACCGGGAAAAATCAGGGAGATTAAAAGTGGGAAAAAAACAATCTACTAATTCTGCATTTTTAAGTTTCTTACTAATTCTCATGATTTCATTCTCAGCCCGTTCGCAGGTAATCACTTTTGACAATAGCTGGGGGGAAGCGGGATTAACTGTTGAAAGCCAATCTGCTTCAGGGGTTGAATTGAATTTTTCAATAAGAGAATTTAGTATTGATGATATTGAGATAAATGGTTCCCGGATGAAAAAAATTAATTTGCCGGGAGTCTTTCTACCCAATGATGAAGGTATGCCCGATTTACCAGGGACAGGCAGGTATATTGCTTTACCTCAAGGAGCCGATGCTGATTTAGAGATAGTTTCATTCAGAACAGAAGTTTACGAAGATATAGAAGTATCACCGGCACCCCGTATCCCAAAGGAAACTGAAACAGGTCCGCTGCAGTATCAGAAAAATCAAGCTGTATACTCAAGTGATGAACTCTATCCGAGAGAGCCTGTAATCTTATCTACTCCAAAAAAAATTAGAGGAGTTGATGCAAGAATTATCGGTATTGTACCATTTCAATATAATCCTGTTAAGAAAGAGTTAATTGTATACAGAGATCTGAAGATTAGAGTTAATTTTATTGGGGGCTCCGGTCATTTTGGTGAAGACAGATTAAGGAACAGATGGTTTGAACCTTTACTTCAAAACATATTTATTAATTATTCGACCCTGCCGAAGGTTAAGTTTAATAACAAGTCAGATTCTGACACGGAGGATTTTGAATATTTAATTATAACTCCAAATGATCCTGCCTTTCTTGCTTGGGCAGATTCGATAAAAAGATTTCGCACCGAACAGGGAATAAGAACAGGTATAGTTACAACAACTCAGATAGGCGGAAATAATTATACAACTATTAAAAATTATATTAAGAATGCATACAACACGTGGGATATTCCTCCTGTTGCAGTTTTATTGCTTGGTGATTATGGTACAAGCGGCAATACGGTTCATACAGGAACATGGAATAGTTATTGTGTTTCCGATCATCTTTATGGTGATGTTGATGGTGATGATATGGCAGAGATTATCACAGCAAGAATCACTGCACAAAATGAACAACATCTGCAAATAATGATTGGAAAATTTTTGGGATATGAAAGAACTCCACCCACTAATCCAAATTACTATAATCACCCTATTTCGGCATTAGGCTGGCAGACAGAAAGGTGGTTCCAGATTTGTTCAGAAAGTATTGCCGGTTTCTGGGAAACAAAACTGGGTAAACAGCCTAAAAGAGAAAATGCCTTATACAATGGTACACCCCCATTCTCTGTATGGTCAACCGCTACTAATACAAGTACAGTTGTCAACTATTTTGGTCCTAATGGTGTAGGTTATATACCCGCATCTCCATCTTATTTAACTGACTGGGGAGGAAATGCAACAAGGATAAATAATGACATTAATAGCGGTGCCTTTATGCTTCAGCATAGAGATCATGGTGGTGAAACTTTGTGGGGAGAACCTGGTTATAATATCGCTAATATAAATGCTTTAAATAATAATGATCTTGTATTCGTATTTTCTATAAACTGTTTAACAGGAAAATATAATTATAGTTCAACATGTTTTGCAGAAGCATTTCACAGGCATCCCAAAGGTGCATTAGGATTAATTGCTGCTTCGGAAACATCATATTCATTTGTTAATGATGCTTATTGCTGGGGAATGTATGATTATATGTGGCCTGAATTCTTACCTGATTATGGTTCACCCGGACCTGAAAGAATATATCCTGCCTTCGCAAATGTTTATGGAAAATATTTCCTGCAGGTTTCAAACTGGCCATACAATACATCAAGTAAAGAGGTAACATATTACCTGTTTCATCATCATGGTGATGCTTTCTCTACAGTTTATTCAGAAATGCCACAAACATTAACCGTTATACACAACCCTGTTATTATCAGCGGATTAACCCAGTTTGTTGTTACGGCTGATCAATATTCTACTATTGCATTAACACTTGATGGTGAAATATTGGGTGTTACAGAGGGAACCGGTGCACCTGTTGGTATTGATATACCATTCATTACACCCGGCAATAAAGTAAAACTAACTGTTACCAAACAAAATTACTCCAGGTATTCGGTTGAAATTCCTGTTGTTCCTGCAGAAGGGCCTTACGTTGTTGTTGATTCCTGTATAATTAATGATGCTACGGGTAATGGAAATGGACTTCTTGATTATAATGAATCTCCGTTACTGTCATTAAGAGCATTTAATGTTGGTGTTGCACAGGCATCAAATGTAACTTTAAAAATTAGTACAAATGATCCATATGTAACTATAACTGATTCAACTCATGAATATGGTACTATTGCTGCCGGTGGTAAAGTTTTAATTAATAATGGTTTTTCCATTCAGGTTAATCCTTTAATTCCCGATGAGCATATTATTGCATTTGATGTTATAGCTACTGATGGAGTAAACAACTGGACAAGTAATTTTACCATCAAAGCACATTCGCCTATGCTTGTCTTAGGTGAAATTACGGTTTCAGACCCTGCCCCGGGTGGCAATAATAACCAGTTAATTGATCCCGGAGAATCGGCAGACATTATTCTTGAAATAAAAAATATTGGTTCATCCGATGCAGAGAGTGTTGCTGGTATTCTTAATATCTCAGAACCATATATAACTATAAATGCAGGATCCCAGGTTTATGGTGATATTGCTGCAGGAGGTAATGTTATAAAATCATTTAATGTTTCAGCAGATGGCAGTACACCGGTAGGGTATCAGGCAGAATTTTCTTTAAATATTAATGCTGATTATGGTATTACAGGGACAGGTGAATTTACATTATGTATTGGACAAATACCTGCTATTGTTATTTGTCTTGAGGAAAATTCTAATTCAGGTCCGGTAATCAAAAATTATCTTGATTCCTGTGGTGTTGCAAATGATTACGTAACTACAATGCCTTCAGATTTATCATTATACAAAAGTGCATTCGTATGTCTTGGTATTTACAGTAGTAATCATGTATTATCATCTTCTGAAGGAACAATATTAGCTGACTTCCTTAATAATGGCGGAAGAATTTATATGGAAGGAGGGGATACCTGGTATTATGATGCCGCTACTCCTGTTCATAGTATGTTCAATATACAGCCACTTGCTGATGGTTCCGGTAATTTAAATACGATTATGAGGCAAGCCGGAACATTTGCCGCAGATATGAATTTTACCTATTCTGGTGAAAACAATTATATAGATCAAATTACTAACATTAGTCCTGCTGAATTAATCTTTAAGAATCAAAACCCTGCTTATGGTTGTGCAGTTTCTTATGATGCAGGAACATATAAAACTATCGGTGCCTCTTTTGAATTCGGAGGTTTAACTGATGGCACTTATCCTTCAACTAAAAAGAACCTGATGCAGAAAATAATTGATTTCTTTAACCTGGTAATTCCTGTTGAGCTTACTACTTTTGAAGCCAAGGTTGAAGAACAGTGTATAGTAATTAGATGGGAAACTGCTACTGAATTAAATAATATGGGATTTGATATTGAAAGAAGTGCAGATAATAAATCCTTTACTAAAATAGGTTCGGTTGAAGGAAAAGGTACTACTACCGAGAAGCAGGAATACGTATTTAAAGATACCGATGTTAACGGAAAGGGAAAATTCTATTACAGGTTAAAACAAATTGATTTCGACGGAACAATAAATTATTCGGAAACAATTGAAGTTGAGTATTCAATTGTACCTCAAGTGTTCAGTCTCTCACAGAACTATCCTAATCCTTTTAACCCGATAACTACAATTAACTTTGGTATTCCTGAAGATGTGCGTGTTACATTAAAAGTATATGATATTCTTGGTTCAGAAGTAGCAACAATAGTTGATGATAATCTTAAAGCAGGATACTATAAATATGAATGGAATGCTTCCAATTTTGCCAGCGGAATTTATATTTACAGGATGACTGCCGGTAAGTTTGTTAGCACTAAGAAATTAATGCTGCTTAAGTAGTCTTTTCATAAAAAGAGATGACATCCTGCTGAAGGATGTCATCTCTCTTATAAAAAATTTTATAAAGTTGTTAAAACTTTATTAACTCTTTCCAAAGCCCAATCAATTTCTTCTTTCTTTATAACAAGTGGAGGAGCAAATCTTATAACATTTTCATGAGTTTCTTTGCATAGAATTCCTTCTTTCATTAATGCTTCACAGAATCTTCTTGCACCACCGGCTTCCGGTTTCAATTCAACACCAATGAATAAACCTCTTCCTCTTACTTCTTTAACATGTTTTGAAGGAATGGCTCTGAGTTTTTCAATAAAATATTTACCGAGCTCGTAAGAGTTTTCAATTAATTTTTCTTCTACCAATACTCTAAGACTTTCTCTTGCAACAGCAGCACCTAATGGATTACCACCGAAAGTTGAACCATGATCGCCGGGATTAAATACACCAAGAATTTCTTTATCGGAAAGTACAGCAGAAACAGGATAGCATCCGCCGGATAAAGCTTTACCAATAATAACCATGTCGGGTTTTACATCTTCGTAATAATGTGCAAATAATTTTCCGCTTCTGCCTAAGCCTGATTGAATCTCATCAGTAATGAAAAGTACATTATTAGCTTTGCAGATATCATAAGCCTGTTTTAAATAACCATCAGGAGGCACAATAACTCCACCTTCTCCCTGTATTGGTTCAACTAAAAATGCAACTGTATTTTTGTTAATTGCTTTTTTTAGTGCTTCGGCATCACCATAGGGAACAGTAACAAACCCCGGAGTAAAAGGACCAAAGCCATCTTTATATTGCGCTTCTGTTGAGAAACTAACAATAGTAATTGTTCTGCCTGCAAAATTATTGGTACAGGTTATAATTTCAGCTTTGTCTTCTTCTACTTTTTTAATTTTATATCCCCATTTTCTTGCAGCCTTTAATGCAGTTTCAACAGCTTCTGCACCAGAGTTCATCGGGAGGGAAATTTCATATCCTGTTAATTCGCTTAATTCTTTATAAAGTAAGGGAAGCTGATTATTTCTAAATGCTCTTGAAGTTAGAGTAACCTTTTCAGCCTGATCTTTAAGAACTTTTACTATTCTGGGATGGCAATGTCCCTGGTTAACAGCTGAATAAGCAGCGAGGCAATCGAGGTATTTGTTTCCTTCAACATCGTAGACCCAAACACCTTCGGCTCTTTCAATTACCACATCAAGCGGATGATAATTGTGCGCACCATATTTTTCTTCGAGCTCAATATAATCTTTTGTTGTCATTGTTTCAGTTAACATAATATCTCCTTTTGGAAATTAATTAAAATCATTTCTCAAAGTTATTAAAAAGAAGTGTAAGAAATAAGCAATAGACACATAACCTCCGGGGTTTCCAAAACCCCGGAGGTTTAGGTGATATTATAATTTTATCTCACCAAAATCATCTTTTGGGATTTTGTGAAGTCGGGTGTTTGAATTCTGTAGATGTAAATGCCTGAAGCAAGATCCGATGCGTTAAATTCAACTTCATATCTTCCCGCAGATTTAATTTCATTTACAAGCACTTTTACTTCACGACCAAGTATATCATATACTTTCAATTCAACATTTCCTGCTTTTGGTATATCATACCTTATTATTGTAACAGGGTTGAATGGATTCGGATAATTCTGGAAAAGTGTATATTCAGTCGGGATGATTTTTTCTTTCTTACCCTTATCTTCAACACCAAAATGGTTTTTCATAAGTGTATTTAATTTGTTCATATAATCTGATGAACCCTTAACAAGGTATTTTCCATTGCCAATCTTTCCAAGCTGAGTATTTCCTGTATCTGCAAGTAATGATGTTGTAAGTATATCTATCTCTGCATAGAATGCTTCTTCCGAATTAGGATTTTGCTGAATAATATTATCAAAACCGGTTATAGCTGAGATGTACTCACCTTTGCTTACTTTACTCAATAATGAATTCTGATGGAGAATTTTATTTGTCAAAGAATCATTTTCCTGAGATATAGCATTATTATATATAGTTTCAAGATTTGAAAAATATTGTTCATCTTTTTGTGTCAAACGACCGATTGTATAAAGTCTGTTATAAGCTTTCAGTTTATCAAAGATACTATCTGCTAATGAAATAACAGATTCATACTTAGTTAGTGCTTCTGAATAATTTCCTTCTAAAAACTTTTCCTCTGCTTCTGAATATAATACTTCCAAAGATGTAGGATCCTGGTTTATTTCTCCTGATGAAAATACTGTATCTACTATATCACCTTGTGAATTCATTACTAACTTAAACTGTTCATCCTGTAGAGGAGGACAAGGGGTTGTACTGTACGGGGTATAATCTACTGTTAAACTTCCAAACCTTGTTGATAAAGGATAGATTGGATGTTCATCCCAAAAGTTATTTTCAGCTTTTAATTCCCTTGAACCAGATGGAAGAGAACCATTTATTAAAATTTGTGTGTTTACAAGATCCCCTGTTTGATATGGAGGTTCATCAGGAATACGATTATCAAATATCTCATTACATCCATTGTTTAACAGAACATTTGAATTTTGCAGGTAAATTTCTGAACCATCAGAACCATATAATTCATAATAACCACCATTGTTGTAGATTTTATTAAAGCCTGATATGTTATAAAATACAGGAGGATTCCCTGCATACTGTTGTACCATATTCGGGATTGAACCGCTTCCTGCATAGATTCCATATTTTCTATTATTATAAATTGTGTTAGTTCCTATATTAGGTGAAGAATTTCCCAAATGTATTCCTTCCAAATGGTTTGTAATAGTATTACCGCGGATATCCCCATTTGAACTTTCCATAAATATCCCGGGACCAACCGGAGTGTTTCCATTAATTGTATTATTTATAATATAAACCTGGGGAACCTGGGAAAGGAAAATACCAGTCTTTGTATTTGAAATATAGTTGTTACTTATTTCAATCTCATTAATATTAGATACCGATATTCCGTAACCAGGCTGTAACCCTATTTGATTTGCAATAATATAACAATCTTTTATTACCGGTGATGGTGGAGTACTTTGGCCATCAGATGTTTGTCCGATAATATTTATTGCACTTTCACTGCAATTATAAAATTTAGTATTCTGAATTATTTGAGTTCCGGAACTTAAGGAGTTAATTCCTGTTTCTGCATTATTTATATTACAATATTTAATCGTATATGCTCCGGATTCATTTACAACAATACCATTCTCACCTGTTGATGATGAGAAATTAAGTACTAAGTTATTAGATGCATTTCCGTTTATGAAAGCTGAACCTTCTATAATAAGTTTACTTCCATTGATCCTACCCCCATATAGTAGACAAAAAGAAAAGCAACTATATTTGTAAATAAAAATATAGGAGCAAACATGTCAGAAAAAAGAAAAACCTATGACAAAGAGTTTAAACTTTCAGCAGTAAAAATGATACTGGAAGGAGGAATGAGTGTAAGTCGAGTCTCAAAGGACCTTGGAGTAAATGAGAACTCGCTGCATAATTGGAAAAGAGCCTACCAGGAAGATCGGCTGAATGCATTCCCGGGAAAAGGAAGAATGAAACCAGAGGAAGAAGAGCTAAGGAAGCTGAAAAAAGAGTTGCACATAGTAAAAATGGAAAGAGACATTTTAAAAAAAGCCATAGCATTCTTCACAAAGGAAAAGGAATGAAGTATAGATTTATGAAAGAGAACAGGAAAAAATATCCGATGTGGATGATGTGCAAAATACTTGAAGTAAGCAGATCTGGCTATTATCATTGGTCAAAGAGGAAACTCTGCAGCAGACATTTAGAAGACCAAAGACTGCTTGAAATAATAAAGTATCATCATAACAGAAGCAGAGGTACATACGGACTTCCCAGGATATATGCAGCAATCAAAAAAGAAGGATTAAAAGTGAACAAGAAAAGAATAGCCAGGTTAATGAAAGTCAATAAAATAAGGGCTAAAACCAAACGAAAGTTCAAAGTTACAACAGTTCAAAATACAAAAGCACTTGCAAGTGAAAATATTCTGAAGGGTAACTTCGAATCAAAAACAGAAAACAGAATTTGGACCAGTGACATCACTTACCTTTGGACACAAGAGGGCTGGCTTTACCTGGCAGTGGTAATGGATATTTACTCAAGAAAAATAGTAGGATGGTCTCTGAGCAGCAGCTTATCAGCAGAACTAGTTATAAAAGCTCTGATGATGGCTATACTTCACAGAAATCCGGATAAAGGAATAATCTTTCACTCAGACAGAGGAAGCCAGTATACTAGCAGCTCTGTAAGAGAACTGCTCCGGAGTTATCAAATAACTCAATCAATGAGCTCAACTGGTAACTGTTATGACAATGCAATTACAGAGTCATTTTTCCATTCACTTAAAACCGAATTAATTTACTGGAACAGATATCAGACAAGAGAAGAAGCAAAGAGAAGTATTTTTGAGTACATAGAAATCTTTTATAACAGACAGAGGTTACACTCTGCATTAAATTTTTTATCGCCGGTAGAATTTGAATTAAAAAACAGGAAAGAAATAATTGAAAAAGTTGCTTAACTTATTGTTTAGTTTTTCGGGGTAAGATCA
>DASRQG010000037.1:0-4789 GCA_035645995.1 Mariniphaga sp.
AACTAATTTTCAATATTATGAATAACAGAAAACCCATTTTTTTAGTAATCTCCGAAAATATTCGTATTCCTGTTATAATCGGGATTATTCTTTTAAGGGGGGAACGGGTTTTCTGATAACAGTAAAAAGACAGATTTTTGAGCCCGTTTCCCTGAAGGGAAACGGGCTTTTTCTGTTTCAAAAACGATAATTCCTTGATTAATCGTGAAAAAGGTCGTATTTTACACAGCTGTTTTATATTTCCGGTTATCTGTTTTTGCCGGATTACAGGGAGGCTTATTTGAAAAAAACGGGAGCACAAATAGTTATTGATGCCCTGATTCAGGAGAATGTTGAAGTCTTGTTTGGATATCCTGGTGGGGTTGTTATACCTATATTTGACGTATTATATGACACAAAAGAGATAAAGTTCATACTTACACGTCATGAACAGGCTGCTGCGCATGCTGCAGATGGTTATGCACGCGCTACTGGAAAAGTCGGGGTTTGTCTGGCAACTTCCGGTCCGGGTGCTACGAATCTGATGACAGGGATTGCTACTGCATACCTTGATTCAATCCCCATAGTGGCAATAACCGGACAGGTTGCCTCACCATTACTTGGTACAGATGCTTTTCAGGAGGCTGATATTGTTGGAATCAGTCGCCCTATTACAAAACATAATTTTTTGGTAAAATCTGTTTCTGAATTACCGGATGTACTTAAAAAAGCTTTTCATATAGCAAAAACAGGAAGGCCTGGACCGGTTTTGGTGGATATACCGGTTGATGTATCACGGGCTGAACTTGAGAACTATCAGTATCCGCAAACTGTATCTATCAGAAGTTATAAACCAAATGTCAATGGCAATTTCAGGCAGATTAAACGTGCAGCTGAAGCAATTGAAGTTTCAAAAAAGCCGGTTGTGTTTGCAGGCGGTGGTATAATACTTTCCGGAGCTTATGAAGAGTTGCTTGAATTTGCAGAAAAAACAAATATTCCTGTAACAACATCTTTAATGGGATTGGGTGCATTTCCTGGTGATCATGATCTTTTTATCGGAATGCCTGGTATGCATGGAGCAAAGGCAGCCAACTATGCTCTTCAGGAGTGCGATCTAATTGTCTCCGTAGGAGCCAGGTTTGATGACCGGGTTACAGGGTATGTAGCAAAATTTGCACCAAATGCATGCATTATCCACATGGATATAGATCCGGCAGCTATTTCGAAAATTATCAAGGTTGACATTCCTGTTGTTGGTGATGCCAGGAACATTCTTTCTTCATTAAATAAAATTGTTAAAAAACGTGATCCCGATTCATGGAATGAACAGGTCATGAAATGGAAAGGGAATGCCCTTTTTTCATACATTAAATCGGAAAAAGAGATCAAGCCTCAAGCTGTAATTGAGGCATTGTATAAAGAAACTGCAGGAGAAGCGATAATAGCTACTGAAGTAGGCCAGAATCAGATGTGGGCAGCTCAGTATTACAGATATAAAAAGCCCAGAACCCTTTTAACCTCTGGTGGACTGGGAACAATGGGGTACGGTATGCCTGCAGCAATGGGAGCAGCAATGGCTTTTCCCGATTCTATTGTCGTGGATATAGCCGGTGATGGTTCTATACAGATGAATATTCAGGAGCTTGCAACTCTTTCCATAAATCAGATTCCGGTAAAAATATTAATATTGAACAATTATTACCTCGGTATGGTTCGTCAGTGGCAGGATCTGTTTTACGATAGAAGGTATAGTGCTACATGTCTGCTAGGAGATTATAATGGAGCCCAAAACGCAGGTTCCGGGAACTTTTCGTCAAAATATATTCCTGATTTTATTACTCTTGCAACAAGCTATAATATTGCGGCATTCAGGGCTGAAAAGCCGGACGAAATCCTGCCTGCACTGAAAGAGGGACTTTCTGTTAAAGGACCTGCTGTTATGGAATTTATTGTTTCTCCAGAAGAGAATGTGTTTCCAATGGTTCCTGCAGGCAAACCACTTGATGAAATTCTGGAGGGTTAATGAGCATTCATACTATTTCGGTACTGGTTGAAAACAATAGCGGCGCTCTTTCCCGGGTAGCAGGATTATTTTCCAGCAGGGGATACAATATATCAAGTCTTACTGTTGCAGAAACTGACGACTCTGCGATCTCCAGAATGACTATAGTGGTGGATGGTGAAGAATCGATTCTTGAACAAATTACAAAGCAGCTTAACAGGCTTATTGATGTTATCAAGGTTATAGATTTTCTGGATGAATCTTTTATTCAGCGGGAAGTTTTATTGTTAAGGGTCGAATCTTCAAAAAATAATCGTCATGAGATTATTGAGCTGGGAAATATTTTCAAAGCACGAATTGCAACGGTTACCCATACTTCAATTACATTTGAGTTAACCGGAAATCGTCAGGAAATTGAAGATTTCATTCTTATGGTTAAACCTTATGGAATTAAAGAACTCGTCAGATCAGGAGCTATTGCAATTACTAAACCGAAAAAATAGGAATTTTCGAATTCGGCAAATCTAAAATATTGATTTCAGCATTGTTGTTTTAAACTTTTCAGAAGGAGCCTGATTTATGGCTATCATTGATTTCGGTGGCGTACAGGAAGAAGTTGTTACTCGTAAAGAATTCAGCCTTGCCAAGGCACGCAAGATACTTAAGAAAGAGGTCATTGCAATTATCGGGTATGGTGTGCAGGGGCCTGCTCAGGCACTTAATTTAAAAGATAACGGGTTTAATGTTATTATAGGCCAGGCAAAATCATTTGCAAAAGATTGGGAAAGGGCACGCAAAGACGGATGGGTACCGGGTGAAACCTTGTTTGATATCGAGGAAGCTGCGGAAAAGGGAACGATCATTCAAATGCTGGTTTCTGATGCTGCTCAAATGTCAATATGGCCGAAAATTAAAAAACATTTGAATGAGGGTGATGCGCTCTATTTTTCACACGGATTTTCTATTGTGTATAAAGATCAGACCCGTGTTGTTGCACCTGAAAATGTGGATGTAATCATGGTTGCTCCAAAAGGAAGTGGTACTTCCGTACGACGTAATTTCCTTAATGGAGCTGGAATCAATTCCAGTTATGCAGTTTATCAGGATGCAACAGGCAGAGCAGAAGAACGATGTCTTGCACTTGGAATTGGAATTGGTTCCGGATATCTGTTTCCTACTACTTTTGAAAATGAAGTGTTTAGTGATTTAACAGGCGAACGCGGAGTACTAATGGGTGCGCTGGCCGGGATTATGGAAGCGCAATACAGCGTTTTACGTAAAAACGGGCATTCTCCAAGTGAAGCTTTCAATGAAACAGTTGAGGAGCTTACACAAAGTCTTATTCGTCTGGTTGATGAAAACGGGATGGACTGGATGTACTCTAATTGTTCTGCAACTGCTCAACGCGGTGCTTTGGACTGGAAACCAAAATTTAAAAGAGCAACACTACCTGTTTTCAATGAATTATACAAATCTGTCAAGGCTGGCAAAGAAACAAGAAGAGTAATTTCATCATGCGGCCGTAAAGATTATAAAGCAAAACTTGATAAAGAATTAAGTACTCTTGGTGAATCTGAAATGTGGCAGGCTGGCAAAGCCGTCCGAAAACTTCGTCCAAAACAGAAAGCAAAAGAAATTACAAAAGCTACCAAAGGTGTTGCTGGACGCAAAAATAACTAATAATATTTCTGGTTCTCTGCCGTTTGGCAGAGAACCTTTACAAAAAGCATGAAAAACAAAGTAGTAATTTTTGATACAACGTTGCGGGATGGTGAGCAGGCACTCATGTCAAGCCTTTCGGCTGAACAAAAGCTAAGAATTGCTCGTCAGCTTGCTCGTCTTAAGGTCGACGTAATTGAAGCTGGTTTTCCAGTATCTTCGCCTGGGGATTTTGAAGCTGTTTCAATGATCGCCAAAGAAATTACAGGGCCGGTTATTTGTGGTCTGGCAAGGATTGTAGAAAAAGATATAATTGCCTGTGCCAAGGCGGTAAAGTTCTCGCTGCGACCGCGAATCCATACATTTGTTGGTACTTCAACTATACATACCGAGAAAAAACTGAGGAAAACGGAAGAGCAGATCATTGACCTGGTAAAAAATGGTGTTCGTTTCGCACGGAAATATTGTGATGATGTCGAGTTTTCTGCTGAAGATGCGGGGCGCACCGGAGTTGATTTTTTATGTAAAGTTGTAGAGACTGCCATCTCGTGTGGTGCAACTACTGTAAACATCCCCGATACAGTTGGATACACATCCCCTGAGCATTTCGCTTTGATAATTGATACCCTGTTCAACAAAGTTCCAAATATTGACAAAGCCATAATATCTGTTCATTGCCATAATGATTTGGGTATGGCTACTGCCAATTCGCTGACTGCTGTTTCACATGGTGCCAGGCAGGTGGAATGTACTGTCAATGGAATAGGTGAAAGAGCAGGGAATGCAGCACTTGAAGAGATTGTTATGGCATTAAGGGTTCGTAAAGATCTGTTTAAGGTTACAACAGATGTTAACACCCGTGAAATTCAAAGAACAAGTAAACTGATTCGGGATTTGTGCAATATGCCGGTTCAACCAAACAAGGCTATTGTAGGTGCGAATGCTTTTTCCCACTCTTCAGGAATTCATCAGGACGGTGTGCTTAAAGCCAGGAAAACTTATGAGATCATGACGCCACAGTCCATAGGGCTCAAGGAGAACCGTATGAACCTGACAAGCAGATCAGGAAGTCATATGGTTAAATCCCGACTGTTGAATCTGGGGTATGATGAAGCAGAAATTGATCTGGAATCATTTTATAAACGT
>DASRQG010000038.1:0-2560 GCA_035645995.1 Mariniphaga sp.
CTGAAATTTTTAAAAAATTGTATGACAATCTTAAACACGAGGGTGTTCTGGTAACTTATAGTGCCAAAGGTGAGGTAAGACGTAAATTGAATGCCGCAGGATTTATTACTGAAAGGCTTTCGGGGCCACCCGGAAAAAAAGAAATGTTAAGGGCAATTAAATTAGCATAGGATTCTTATTGCAAAAAAATTGCTTTATCTTCGCACCTTCTTAAAACAAAAGCAAATATGGCTGAAAAAAAAATTACAGGTGAAGTTGAACGCTTCAGTTATGCGCTGGGGATGAATATCGCTTCTAACCTTATTCGTTCAGGAATCAAAACAATTAATCCGGAGGCATTTGTACAGGCAATTAACGATACATTCGTGGGAAATATGCCTGCATTAATGCCTGATGAAGCAAACAACATTATCGAAAAATTCATGCAGGATCGAAATGCAGCAGAAGCCGAACAAAATCTTAATCTTGGTCGTGAGTTTCTTGCAGGTAATAAAAAAGAAGAAGGAGTAACAGAACTGTCTAACGGCCTGCAATATAAAGTGCTGAAGGAAGGCTCAGGTGAAAAACCTACATTAAATGATCAGGTTAAATGCCATTATAAAGGTACACTTATAGATGGTACTGTATTCGATAGCTCAATTGATCGGGGTGAACCTGCAGTTTTTCCTGTTAATGGTGTTATCAAAGGATGGGTTGATGCTTTACAAATGATGCCTGTTGGATCAAAATGGAGGTTGTTCGTACCCCACAACCTGGCTTATGGTAATCAGGGGGCCGGCGATGTTATCGGTCCTAACGCTACTTTGGTTCTTGATGTGGAATTAATAGAAATTCTAAATAAATAAAATGAATATGAAAAACAGTTTGATCTTATTGACAGCTGCTGTGTTGTCAATCATTGGTATGAGTTGCCAGCCTTCAGGTTCAGGTGGTAATGTTGAATTAAATACACTTTCTGATTCTGCAGGTTATGCAATTGGAATTCTTGTGGGTGAAAATAATAAACAGCAAATACAAACAGCACCGGGAGGAGAAGAAATTAATCTTGAAGCCATGGTTGCAGCATTCAGACAAGCAACTTTAGGTGAAGAAGGTATAATGACTTCCGAAGAAGCTGACCAGATTATTCGTAATTACTTTGAAGCTGAGGGTGCAAAACAGGGCCAGCTTAACCTTGAAGAAGGTAATGCATTCCTTGAACAGAACAAGAGCCGTTCTGAAGTGAAAACTACTCCCAGCGGATTGCAATACGAAATCCTGGAAGAGGGTGATGGACCTGTACCAGCTGCCGAAGATCAGGTGCGCGTTCATTATCATGGTACGCTCATCGATGGTACTGTGTTCGATAGTTCTGTTGATCGGGGTGAACCCGCTGTGTTTGGTGTTAACCAGGTTATCCCCGGCTGGACTGAAGCTTTACAGCTGATGCCTGTTGGTTCAAAATGGAAAGTTTATATACCTGCTGAACTTGCTTATGGTGAAAGAGGTGCAGGTGGTGCTATTGAGCCAAATTCAACTTTAATTTTTGAAGTAGAACTTCTTGAAATCGTAAAATAAACCGTTAGGTTAATATCTTTTTATAAAAAACCCTTTGCAGGTTATCCTTCGAAGGGTTTCTTTTTTTAATTTCGCTTCTATGAGTTTAAAAATTAAAGGAACAATTCAACAGATATTGAATGTTGAGTCGGGCGTAAGTCGTGCCGGCAACGAATGGAAAAAACAAGAGTTTGTACTGGAGACTACTGAGCAATTTGCTAAAAAAGTATGTTTTACACTTTTTAATGATAAGCTGTCGCTGATAGATAATATTAATACAGGTGACGAAGTGGAGGTATCCTTCAACCTGGAATCACGCGAATTTAACGGGAAATGGTATCATAACATTAATGCATGGAAAATTGATAAAGCCAGTTCAGGAAATGAAATGAACGATTTTATTCCTGAATACCGTCCTGAAGATATTCCACCGGAACCTAATGATTCGGGTGAGAGTGATCTTCCCTTTTAACATGAAACGAGCAAGATGCAGAAATCACGTAAGGTGATGAAGATTCATCATGCTCGTTGAATTTTATAACTAAGAAAAATTAAGATCAAATGGAATTGTTTCATTAAAACTAAATAAATGAGCTTATCAAGAAGAAAATTTTTAGGCCGATCTGTTGCAGGTGCTACTGCATTGGCCAGTATTCCTGCTATTGTTTCCAGTTGTGTTTCCGGACGTAATTCTTCCGGTAAGAGTTCTTTACTCAGTAAAGGCGATACCGTCTTGTTTCAAGGCGATTCAATTACTGATGCAGGTAGAGAAAAAGAAAAAGAATTGCCAAATACTGCAAGGTCGTTTGGCACCGGGTATGCCCTGCTGGCTGCTTCATCTCTCCTGAATAATGCACCAGAACTTGATCTGACTATCTATAACAGGGGCATTAGTGGTAATAAAGTTTTCCAGTTACGTGACCGATGGAAAAAGGATTGTATTGATTTAAATCCGGACCTGCTTAGTATCTTGATTGGAGTGAACGATTACTGGCATTTCAGGCAGGATAGATATGACGGTACA
>DASRQG010000039.1:0-3067 GCA_035645995.1 Mariniphaga sp.
CGAAATCATGTACCCCCGGCGACAATCATAACAACAACCGCATCCTGAAATATGATATACAACTACACGGTCTCCTTTTTTAAACCGCTTCATTCCTTCACCACATTCAATAATTTGTCCTGCAGGTTCATGTCCTGCAATCTTATTTTGATACTTTTCAGGACCTTTGCCTAAGTGTTCCCTATAAATAGCGCGAATGTCGCTACCGCAAATTGTGGAAGATTTTACTTTGATGAGTACCTCTCCATGACCCGGTTTCCTGAATTCAACATCTTTGAGTATTACCGAACTATTTCCCGGTAAAAATGCTCCTTGTGATTTATAAGTCATATTATTTTAATTTATATTATCCTTTTAAATGTACGTGCTCCATACCATGCCACCACCACAAAGCAAATGAATGGTAATATAAAAGATGCATTAACCGCGGGAAATGCATTTCCGATAGTTTTCATATCTATTATAGAGGCTTGTAACGGCGGTAGCATCGAACCTCCCAGAATAGCCATTATGAGTCCTGCCGCCCCAAACTTGGCATCATCCCCCATACCTTTCAGCGCGATTCCGTATATCGTTGGGAACATTAGCGACATGCATGCCGATACTGCAACAAGTGAATACAGTCCCCAGATGTTTTGCAAAAATATTACACCCAATATAAATACTGCAGCTGCTGTTGCCAGAATTCGTAATAGTTTTCCCGGATTTAGAAATTTCAGCAGATAAGTACATATAAACCTGCTTCCACAAAATATAATCATGGCCAGAATATTGTACTTCTGTGAAAGTACTTCTGCAGCTTGTTCTTCCATGCCTTGTGCCATAAAAATAGGTGTACCATACTGAATGATGAAAGTCCAGCACATAATTTGTGCGCCCACATAAAAGAACTGTGCAATTACACCTTCCCTGTAATTAGGAATGCAGAAAATGCGTTTTATAGTCGGAATAAAATTAATTTCTTTGCTTTTATCTCCATTCGTAGGCATCCTTGCAATCCATATAATCAGAAACATAACTAAAACTACAACCCCAATAAGAAGATATGGAGCGATGAGTACCGAGAGATCGGATTGTTTTAAAACCTCAAACTCCGTATCGGTAAGGGTTGCACGTTCTGCAGTGCTCAATGGGCTAAGTCTTGCCTGTATAAAGTTCATGGCAACATACATTCCTGCCAGAGAACCAATAGGGTTGAATGATTGTGCCAGATTGAGCCTTCGTGTTGAAGACTCTTCAGGGCCCATTGTCAGAATATATGGATTAGCACTTGTCTCAAGAAATGATAATCCACAGGTAAGGATAAAATAGGCGGCTAAAAATGGGTAGAAACTTCCGGATTCTTTCGCGGGGAAAAACAGGAATGCACCTAAGGCATAGAGAAGTAACCCTAGCATGATTCCTTTCTTGTATGAGAATTTCCGTATGAAAATTGCAGCCGGGAATGCCATTATAAAGTACCCTCCATAGAAAGCCAGTTGAACCAGAGCACCATCAGTCACGCTCATCCTGAATATTTTGGAGAATGCCTTTACCATCGGATTAGTGATGTCATTCGCAAACCCCCATAATGAAAAACATGCAGTTATTATGATGAACGGCAATAAATAATTTACGCCCTTGTGTTTAAGTAATGAAGATTTTGATGTGCTCATATTTTCCTGTATCTCATTATTTTACGACTCCCTTTTTCAGGATGATGTTAGCGTACAATGCTTCTTCTCCGGTAGCAATTACTGCATAAGATTTTTTTGCCCTTTCATAGAAGGCGAAACGTTCGATGTATCCTATTGTAAAAGATTCACCTGATTTTTTTAATATTTCTTTGTAATCGTTCCATACTTCAGGTTTGTAATCATCTCCCGGAACTACTTCCATCAGGAAAACCTGATTTTCGGCGTATGTATCAAGTGGTAACAACTCCATTACAGCTTTCAGTATCTCACTGCCTGACAAACCATCGGCTCTTATTACATTCTGTGAAATGGTGTGGCAGGGAAAATTGCCATCTGCAATTACAATTTCATCGCCGTGTCCCATCTCCATGAGAGTTTTTAGTAGTTGAGGCGATACGATTTTAGGTATTTTTTTAAGCATAATTATATATTAACAAAATCCACGGCAATAACTCTTTTTTACTAAGACTCATTGCCGGAATTTCTCCTGTTAATTCATTAATTTACTATGATATTTTCAATACAAAAGAGATATTATTCGGTTTCTCATTTTCCGGCAGGAAGATTGATAATCCCTCATTAGTTCTTTCATACAAAATTTCATTTTCTAATCCAAGAAGTGAGATGTTTTCAATAGGTTGTTGAAATAAACTGCTACCTTCGGCTAACGATTTAATATTGATCACATTATTTTCAGGCCAGGCAAGCACATGTGCATATAAAACTGAATCTTTTACTACAAAGCGAATATCTTCAGCGGTATAAGGCTTATGTCTTCCCTCGTTAAAACCCTGAGCCTGGAGCGGGTTAGATGATTCTGCCACAGGACCCTCGCCAAAAATAGTCCAAGGCCTTGTCTCATAAACTGCTTCACTGTTAATATCCATCCAGGCAGCGATATCACTTAGTATAGCTTCTTCCTTATCATCAATAGTACCGTCACCTCTCATAGGCACGCTAAGCAGGAGGTTCCCGTTCTTACTGATAATGTCGATAAGCATGTGAACTACTGATGTTGCCGATTTATATCCATTGCGGTCATAGAGCGACTTGTCGTAATGCCAATTCCCCAGACATGTACATGTCTGCCACGGCTTATCCTGAATATTATCAGGGACACCCTTTTCCACATCCCACACCAGGCTGTTTTTCTGATCTTCAGTAAGTATCTTTGCAAATACAACAGCATTATTTACTCCTTTGTTATCTGCAATGCTCTTGTTGTAGAAATGAGAGACAACCTTTAAGCCAACGTCACTAACCGGCCACAGCGGCATGCTTGTATCATCGTAATAAACCAAATCAGGGCTATATTTATTAATCATATCAACATTCCTGTCGAAGAAATTCTGAAAATATTCTTCAGTTGGAACTGATGCCCCGTTTTCCCA
>DASRQG010000040.1:0-2442 GCA_035645995.1 Mariniphaga sp.
CAACAAGCAGTGCCGGTGATCGATGAATCAGCCAAAGCAGAATTATTTATAACTCCAAAAGCCTCCCATTCAATAGCAGGAGCTATTGGTAGCGCTGATGCTCTTGAACGTGCCAAGCAAGCCCTAATAAATAAATTGCTCGCTTTCAATTATGAGGATCAGTTAGCTGAAGTTTAAAATAAATTACATAGAAATAGTAAAGCCTGACGGGTAAATACCTTTTGGGCTTTTACTTTTATTCTACTACATCATGTTCATCACGGGAACCCAGTTCAACTACTACCTCATCTGCCACCGTAAGCTTTGGTTATTTGCCAATGGGATCAGTATGGAGTCAAATTCGGAACTTGTTTATGAAGGAAAACTGATTCATGAAACCTCGTACCCACGACGAAGTGAAAAATACCAGGAGATTGCGATAGACGGAATTAAAATTGATTATTATGATCCGAAGAACAAGGTAGTACATGAAATAAAGAAATCAGACAAACATGAAGAAGCCCATGAATGGCAGGTAAGGTATTACCTGTATGTACTTGACCGGAATGGTATTGCGGAAGCTACAGGCCTACTGGAGTATCCACGGTTGCACAAGACAAGTGAGGTATTTCTGACAGCTCCCGACAAGGAAATGATAGCAGAAATGCTTATCAGCATCGAATCAATCATTGCATCGGAAACATGTCCGGCACGCATTCCTAAAACGAGATGTAAAAACTGCAGTTATTACGATTTCTGCTGGAGCGGGGAGGAAGAAAAATGAAAAAAACCTATTATCTTTTTAATCCTGGAAGGTTACAACGGAAAGACAACACGCTCAAGTTTACGCCTTACGATGAAGCAGGTAACGAACAGAAGCCACGTTACCTGCCGGTTGAAAATGTTGCTGAACTGTACTGTTTCGGAAATCTGGATGCCAATTCTGCACTGTATAATTTCCTTGGCCAGCAGCAGGTGGTGATTCATTTCTTCGACTACCATGAAAACTATACTGGTTCGTTCCTGCCACGTGAATCACTTATATCGGGAAAGATGCTGATATCACAGGTGAAGGTTCAGCAAAACCGACAAAAGCGTATAGCCCTTGCACAACGTATTCTTGACGGTGCATCATTCAACATAGTAAAAAACCTGAAGTACTATAATACGCGGGGTAAAGATATTGAACCCATCATTAACGGGATTGAATGCCTTGCAGCAAAAATCTCAGCTACTACTTCTATTGAAGAACTAATGGGCATTGAAGGCAATATCCGCAAAAATTATTACGAAGCCTTTGAACTTATTATTTCTGATTTCAGTATGAACGGACGGAGTTACCGGCCACCGAAGAATGAGGTGAATGCATTAATTTCTTACGGGAACATGATGTGTTACAGTCAGTGTTTGCGGGCTATTCACCAGACACAATTACACCCGGCAGTAAGTTTTTTACATGAACCGGGTGAACGGCGGTTTTCCTTGTCGCTCGACCTGGCTGAGGTATTCAAACCTTTACTGGTTGATCGGGTTTTGTTTAAGGTGCTGAATAAAAAGATGATTCAACCAGGTGATTTTGAGGAAAAGTTGAACCGGATACTATTAAAGTCTTCGGGACAAAAAGTATTTGTTCAGGCATTTGAGGACCGGTTAAATGAAACAATTAAGCACAGGACCCTTTCCCGGTCGGTCAGTTACAAACATCTGATAAAGTTGGAGTGCTATAAGCTTCAGAAGCATATTCTGGGAATAGAGGAATACAAACCTTTCAAAATGTGGTGGTAATGTATGTTATTGCGGTATATGACGTTGGGCAAAAAAGAGGAGGTAAGATGCTGAAACTCTGCCGGCGTTACCTTAACTGGATTCAAAACTCTGTATTTGAAGGTGAGATATCGGAAGTAAGGTTACTTGAATTAAAGCATGAAGCCATGGAGATCATGGATGATGAATGTGACAGTTTAATTATTTTTAAGTCAAGGCAGGAAAAATGGCTGGATAAGGAAATTGTGGGCAAAGAAAAACAGGCACTAGATAATTTTCTATAGCTGTGATGTTGTCGATCCTTGTAATTTGGTATTACAATACACCTTGAACATGAATAAAACACAAAAGACAGTTCTTTGACATATTGAGAATGAACTGATTAGATGATGTTGTCGAACTACGATATAAATTACCTTTTAGAAGAACGACAATTTATTTAGGAAAAAAGGCAATATTTGCAATAGTTAACTCATTGAGGGTTAATATATTTTTTTTAGTCGTCGAAGGCTATCAATCGTACCATAGTGGAATTGAAATATCGATAATTATTTAGAACAATATCAAGATACTGGCTATCAATCGTACCATAGTGGAATTGAAATTTATTCAATGTAAGCAGATAAATATTTTGTATGCGTCTATCAATCGTACCATAGTGGAATTGAAATGTGAAAGGTGGCTTTCGAATTTAACATA
>DASRQG010000041.1:0-3840 GCA_035645995.1 Mariniphaga sp.
TAAGGTCTTCATTACGCTTTCGCTCCGGTATTACTTCCCATCCTCCCCGGTCAACTACTAAAGTACCATTGTTCCCGACAAAACCCACACCATGGTCACGGCCATAGTGTCCTCCGTTGATTCCTGTTCCATGATCCCACAACATGGTATGCCCCTCAAATTCATAAAGAGCCTGCATTGTATCCGGTGTTTCAGAAGCATCATCGGGATAACCAAATTTTCCACCCATCGCCATAATGGATTTAGGTGACGGGTCACCCATACCATACAAGCCGTAGTCGATTATATGCACCCCCCAGTCAGTCATCAGTCCACCTGCATAGTCATAAAACCATCTGAAATTAAAATGGAAACGGTTGGGGTTGAAAGGCCTTTTTGGAGCAGGCCCCAGCCAGAAATCATAATCTACTCCCGGTGGAGGATTACCATCAGGCATCACAGGTACAGGCTCCATCCACCCCTGATATGCCCAGGTACGGATGGTTCGGATCTTTCCCAACTTACCCGATTGAACATATTCTACCGCATCACGCCAATGTGGATCACTCCGCTGCCACATACCCACCTGAACTACTGTATTATATCGCTGAGCTGCACGCTCCATAATGTTTATTTCCTCAATATAATTACCCAATGGTTTCTCACAATAAACATCCTTACCTGCCTGACAAGCTTCTACCATAGGGAGGCAATGCCAGTGATCGGGTGTGGCTATTATAACGACATTAATATCCTGCAATTCCAGCATCTTCCTGTAATCTTTGAAACCTTGTGGCTTTGTACCCTGAATTTTTTCGGTATCTGAAATACGCTGGTTCAGCACATTCTCATCTACATCACAAATTGCAGCACACTCAGTATTGGGCTGACGCAGGAATGCCTGAAGATCAGAAAACCCCATACCTTTGGCACCAATTAATCCACATACCATCTTCTCATTAGCCCCCATACATGAATTCATTGCCATGGGCATAGAAGCTGCTAAACCAACACCTGCTGTTGCCAGGGCAGAACTTTTAATGAAACTTCTCCTGTTTGTCATATGTATATTAGTTTATCGACATACCAAAACCATTAAATTACACCAATGTATAATCCTTTAACTCATCTCAAAAAACTTGTCATAACCCACCAGGATATGGAATAGTCTTTCAACAACAAGAGTACAATCCTGGTATAGTTTTTAGTTGATCCATCCGGTTGACTCTAAACCTTTAAATTACATTCCTACAAAATCTCCTATTTGCTTTTCTGCATCGCATCATCAAATGCAATATCTGAAGGCTTAAAATCAACAGCCCGGACAAACTGGCAAGCTTCTGCTGCTCCGGCATCACGATTCATGCCCGAATCCTCCCACTCAACCGACAGAGGCCCATCATATCCAATATCATTTAAAGCTCTGATTATGTTTTCAAAGTTTATTTTACCGCGACCAAGGCTTCTGAAATTCCAGTACCGCCTGTTGTCGCCAAAATCGGAATGACCACCAAATACCCCAATACCCATTGGAACATCGCTCCAATAAGCATCCTTCATATGCACATGAAATATTCTATCGGAGAACTCATATATGAATTTCACATAATCAACATGCTGATACCCCAGATGACTGGGATCAAAATTAAATCCAAAAGCAGGATGATTGTTCAGAGCATTTAGTGTTTGATGAGCTGTATGAATGTCAAAAGCTATTTCTGTAGGGTGCGCTTCCAAAGCGAATTTAACCCCAATCTTTTCAAACTCATCAAGAATAGGAATCCACCGCTCCGCAAATTGTTGGTAACCTTTCTCTATCATTGAAGAAGGTGTTGGTGGAAACGGATACAACATATGCCATACAGGACTACCCGTAAAACCTGTAACAACATCAACACCCAGCATCTTAGCCACTTTTGCAGTTTTAATCACCTCCTCAGCAGCCCTCTGCCTCACTCCTTCAGGGTCACCATCACCCCAGATATAATCAGGAAGAATCCCTTTATGACGTTCATCGATATACGGATCTGACACACACTGCCCCACTAAATGAGTTGAAATGGCAAACAGTTTCAATTCATATTTAGCAAGCAATGATTTTCGTTCGTCACAATACAACTGGTCAGCGTTTCCAACTTCTATATGATCACCCCAGGTGCACAGTTCCAGGCCATCATAGCCGAACGATTTAGCCTTCTGGCACATTTTTTCAATGGGAAGATCGGCCCATTGTCCTGTAAATAATGTTACTGGTCGAGACATACGATTTGTTATTATCAGTTTTTGCTTATTAAAAAAACATATAAAAAACTATTCCCCAAACTTCACCCATTTCACGGAATCGTCGTATCCCGCTTTCACTACCGTATCGATAAACTGCATACCGCGGATCCCATCCTCAATTCCCGGGAAATCTAGCATCTCGGCAGTAGGTTCTTTGCCATCCATTTTCGACATAACTGTATGAGTAAAATTCCGGTAAATATTTGCAAAGGCTTCAAGATATCCTTCAGGATGTCCACCCGGAGTACGGGTATTATGTGCTGCAAATTTACTGTCCATACTGGTTCCTACACGCAGTATCTGAGTAGGTTTATCTTTCCATTTTAAAACCAGACTATTGGGTTCATGTTGAAACCAGTCGAGGCCCCCATTTTCTCCATAGACTCTGATCCTGATTGCATTCTCTTCTCCGGCTGCAATCTGAGTGGCAATTAGAACCCCCCTTGCGCCATTGTTATAACGCAATAATGCTGCACCATCATCATCAAGCTGCCGGTTAGGCACAAATACATTCAGTTCTGCACAAACTTCCACCACCTTAAGCCCTGTAATATATTCAGCAAGATGGTTGGCATGCGTTCCAATATCTCCCATACACCCTGCTTTCCCCGAACGTTTAGGATCGGTACGCCATGAAGCTTGTGCATTGCCTGCATCCTCAACCTTCGAAGAGAGCCAACCTTGCGGGTATTCCACTATGACCCTTCGGATTTTACCTAATTCTCCCCTGGCAATAAGATGTTTTGCATGCTTAACAGCAGGATAGCCTGAATAAGTATGGGTAAGTGCCAGCACCCGGCCAGTTTGATCGAGTTTCTCCTTTAGTTTCAATGCTTCCTCGAGCGTATAAGTAATGGGTTTATCAATAACTACGTGAAAACCATGATCCAATGCCATGATAGCCGGATCGAAATGAACAAAATTAGGAGTTACGATGGAAACAAAATCCATTCGTTCACCTTCCGGAAGACGGGCTTCCTTCTCAAACATTTCCTGATAACTTTCATACACCCGTTCGTCAGGCAGATAATATAATTTTCCTGAAGATTTTGAAATCTCCGGCTTAACACTGAAGCAGCCGCATACAAGTTCTATCTGATTGTCCATTAAAGCTGCCAGCCGGTGTATTGCCCCAATAAAAGCATCTGTTCCACCACCAACCATTCCCATCCGTAACTTTCTGTTCATAATTTATTTTTTAGGATTGTCTTGTAATTTTTGACTATAAATTTAACAACTCTTTTATTAGAATACAAGCATGCTGCAGGAATCGTGAAAGAAATAACCGGCATTTCTATATACCATTTCCCAATTAGTTTTTCATCTGCAAATTATTATTGCATATAACCGGATGAAACTCGTACAACGAATCTTATTCGTTATTGGAGATCATAAAAACGCAATAGTTTCTTATAATTTTGACAATGTCGACCTCTTGTTCTCAATATCAGCCAGTGCTAACTCCTATGAAATAGAAAATATACAATGATATTCGGATACAATTCATTATTTTAGTCGTGTGATAAGACGACCACAACAAATAAGGTCTTGCTGATATGAATCACTATTAGTACCGTT
>DASRQG010000042.1:0-2272 GCA_035645995.1 Mariniphaga sp.
AAATTACCGGCATCCAATACCCTAAAAATTTCAAATTCCAATATTGATCATAAAAACAAAATCAAATCTTTTTTAAATAACAATGGTAATTCAATTCATAAAAGATCATCCCTATCTGCTAATTTAAAGTTTTGACCACCATCAGGTGACATTAATAAAGTTCTTTGAATTCCTTTACGATCTGTTCGATAAAACCAATAGGTTGACCAATAATAATAGGATATGAAAATTCCTCCTTTACGATCTGTTGTCAGTCGATGGCGATAAACGCTATAATGTGAAAAAGGAGCGACAACCAACAGTCGTGGTTCTGTCCATGATCCATCGAAGGTTTTAGACATATATGCTAAAGAAGCAAAATAATTATTTGGAAAATATTCAGTATTGTATCTCCATAGCCTGAAAACTAAATGAAGCGTATTATCTGTTCCGGCAACTAATCCTATATAAGTTTGGGTAGACCTGTCTCCTTCCATTACAGGTTCAGCTTTCGTCCATCCTGCATGTACATTATCAGGCTCAAGAGAGCGGGCATAATGAAATGGCCTTCCATGTGTACCCGTTAAAACATGTAAATATCCATTTCCATCTATTGTAATTGCCGGAATATTATGAACATCATTGGGAGGGGCACCGAAACCAACTAAAACAGGTTTTCCTAAAACACCTGTTTCTTTGTCATAAGAGTTCACATACACAGGAACTCCCGGAATTTCTTCTCTGGAGGCTTCAGGGTCACTCACTTCCCCCCATACCATGAAAATTTTTGAACCTCTTGAAACAATTGAGGAAGGAATCCCTGAATGAGAAGAAACACCAAGGCAATTTTTTGATATTAAGATCGGGTCGGTCCATTCTATCCCGTTTTCAGTTTTTTTTGAAACAAGAAGTTCCAGATCACCATATCTCCGCCAAAAAATGTTTCTGTCTATTCCTGTTCGGGTATACCTCATAACAGGAGGAGGGCCATCAGGTATGTTATGCCCTAAGAATTGTTCTATATCGAAAGATGAATTTTGTTTGGCTCCAGGCATTTCATAAGATGAAAATGTTTTACCATCATCCCTGGATTGTATCAATACCGGTTGATTATTTTTAGTGGCTATGGCATAAACATCATTATCTGAATCAAATGCAATGATTGATCCTCTGATACTGTCCACTCTTGTAGTTTCCCATGTACCATTTTTCAATGAGGCAATTCCTTCCTCAGTTATAACAAAGGGGACATTATTATTATCAAAATAGACCTGATTATCAAGGGGATAATCGGGTGAATATCCATACTGTTCATGTTCATGTTGATATGGCTTTAATACCAGCGGAAGATCAATCTTTGACTTAACAGGCAATTCTCCTGAATTTGCATAAAGAGTGGAATAAGTATTATAGTCCTTTGTTTTTGCTTTTAAGTGTACTACTTTATCTTCTGAAAATCCTTTCCAACTTAACGTAACCTCTTTTTCCTCATTCGGATTTACTTTTATTTTACTTTCAGATAAATTAACCTCCCATTTTTTTTCCGGAAATTCTAAAGATAGATCTACATCAATTGGTTCTTTTCCATTATTATGGATTTTATATGAAACGGTATTATCTTCTCCCTGTTGAACATATGCATTTCGGTTATAAGGTGTAATGAGCCAACGATTTTCATGAATTTGAAACCAGCTTTCTGCATCCGGTGTCCATAAGGCAGCATCAGGATATACAGAAAAGAATTCAGATTCATGTTCTGTATTCCATTGTGTAACCCCTTCTATTTCTACTTTTGCCTGAGCACTCTTAAAATGTAACTTCCATGGTGTCGCGGTTCGGTTACCTTCTTCAAAAGTATGAGTAATTGTATCATTATTTACCTGTAAAACAGCTATCTGATTATTATTGACATCTAATAATTCCAGCGATTCCACACTATCAACTAAATTAGTCACTCTTAAATTAAAAGCTTTTGATTGTGGTAAAAAACAAATATCAGCTTCTCTATCAGGATCTCTTAAAACGATAGGTTCTTCATGTTGAGCATCACGATGCCCACGTGAAGTTTCAACCATATATTTTTCACAATTAGTACGAAAACGCCAGTTTATATAATCTCCGTAGCGGTCATGGGAAACAGTAAGCATAACAGCATACACTCCAGGCTGTGTCACATTTGTTTCCAGCCTGACTGATTTACCGGGACCAATTCCCTCCGATTGGGATAAACCATCATCAGGAATCCAAATATCTTCTATAACTTTACGATCAGGCCCGGTAAAAATCACCCGCA
>DASRQG010000043.1:0-10615 GCA_035645995.1 Mariniphaga sp.
AAACTTTTCATGTTTGGAAAAATCATGACCTTTTGAATGTTCGAGGATAAACAGGCTGTTATCATTTAAAACATTTGATTCAAAAACTGCTTTAGGAATTTCATTTAAATAGGGGAACTCAAAGGGAGGGTCGGCAAAAACGATATCATAAGAAAAAGGGCAGTTTTTAAGAAATCGGAAAATATCGTCCTGAATAATAATTGCATTTTCCTCATTGAGTTGAGAAATCGTCTTTTTGATAAAGCGAATATGGTGATGATCCTTATCAATAAAAGTTACTTCGCTGGCATACCTGCTTAAAAATTCGTATCCTATACTTCCTGTTCCACTAAATAGGTCCAGCACCTTCATTCCTTCAAAATCATATCGATTGGCAAGAATATTAAACAAGCCTTCCTTTGCCAAATCAGTTGTAGGACGAGCGCTAAACTTTTTATCCGGGTGAAATAACCTTCCTTTATATTTACCTCCAACTATTCGCATAGATCAGAAAATTACAGGATAATGATATAATGGTTCTTTAAAAAGCTCTGGATTGTATTTATACCCGGTGGTTAGAAAACGCGAATTTTTAAAATACTTTTTCAAATTCGTGTACAACTCACCTTTGTAAGCGATATTCCCTGCCATTATCAGGGCTGTATCGCCGGTATTTACTTCCATCATTTTTAGGGCTGACAAAATATAAAAGACTACATCAGCAGGATAATTATAGTTATAATTGCTAATGATTAGCGGTTTTTCATTGTCATAAAGAATAAGTATGAAACTGCTCTCGTCAAACAAGACAGAAAGTGTATAATCCTTAATCCCTTTTAATTTCAAAACTTCATTATCCAGGATTTCAAGTGTATGTTTTAATTTGATATCTCTAAACCGTTTTTCTACAACATCATAAAAAACAGTGGGGACAGAAAAAACAACATTTCCTTTAGCATTTTGAAGGTAATGATCGACGAACAGCTTTCCTTCCTGATCTCCTAAGGCAATTGTTCCGTTAAGCTGTTGTTTGTCCCGATCGTTGAATTCAGAAGGAACAAAGGTGAATGACTCAGTATTGTATCTCACAACGGTATTTTTGAATTCCTTTTGCAGAATTTCATGACCATTGATCCATTCCTCGAAATGTCGTCCGAGAAATGTATCTGAACTTACCTTTATATCAACCTTCTCAAGAGCTAGAATCCTCTTTTGTTCTTCGTGAACAACAGAAAAAGAAAATCCATTCAGGCTGACCTGAATGGATAATTTATATTCTTTTGTCCGGTTGATGTCAAATCCAGGATCCTTAATCAAACCAGTCATTTTATTATTCCCAGTTACCGGAGTTATTAGTAGTTTCGGTTAATGAACCAACTTTTAGTCCGGGATATCTTTCATTAAGGCGACGTTGTTCATTCAGGTTAATAACATACTGTCTGTCAAGTCCCCTCAGGATAATGTTATTGTGGGCTTTAGCTTCGAAAACAGGTACCTTAATACCAGAACCGGTTGTGACAACATTTTGCCCGAGCATAAATTCTGCAGTAGTATCAGGAACAGGGATATACCTGAGTTGATCAGGATCGAATCCCGGTTCGAAAAGTGCTTCTTTTACACTTTGCCTGATGGTGTCGCGGATGATAAGTCCCATCTCAACGGCCCTTCTTTCAGTAATTTTCTCTTCAATCATACTGTCAGTAAGCTCACCAATTTTTCTAACATTACGAACTGAATCGTATTTAATAAAATTGATCAATGTGTCCCAACTACCGGTAAAGCGTCCATAAACATCTTTGTATGCCACTTGAGCTTTCCTGATATCTTTAAGCTTCTCGATAGTTGCTTCATATCGTTCAGTTCTGGCCTTATCGAATTCGATAGGCTTCTGAATGCCTGCATAAATAAAGTAAGCAAGTACAATTGCTGCAACAATAAGTAAAATCTGAATAACGGTTTTCATCTCTATAGTTTTAATAAGATTACAATCGATTTTGTGCAAAATTATAAAAAAAAACAAATTACCTTCCTACATACTTTGTTATTTTAGCAGTTATGTTGAAAAATCATTTGAAAGATTTACTAAATCAGAATTTAACTTTTGTTCCAACCGGCGATCAGGAGAAATTGATCAGCGGATTATCTGATTTTATTATTACTGAAGCCCAAGATACGATATTTTTAATCAAAGGCTTTGCCGGTACAGGTAAAACCAGTATGATAAATGTTTTAGCTCAAACTTTAGCACAATTAAAAATAAAAAGTGTACTGTTAGCACCTACCGGAAGAGCTGCAAAAGTAATGGCTGGATATACCCACATGCCGGCGTATACCATCCATAAAAAAATTTACAGGCAAAAATCCTCAACTGACGGTGATGGTCGTTTCGTATTAGATAAGAACCTGCATAAAAATACCTGGTTCATTGTGGATGAAGCTTCCATGATTTCCAATTCAAGTTCTGAAAACAATATGTTTGGTAGTGGAAATTTACTTGATGATTTACTTGAATATGTATTTTCAGGTACTAATTGCCGTTTGGTTTTATCTGGAGATACTGCACAGTTGCCTCCGGTTGGATTGAGTATTAGTCCTGCTTTAGAAGCATCCAGACTTATTCAGCATGGTTTCGATGTAAAAGAATATATTCTTACTGAAGTTGTAAGACAAAGTGCCGGATCAGGTATTTTATCTTATGCTACACATATAAGACAGGAAATTGCCAAAGATTCGCTTTCTGGTTTTATCTCATTTGAATCACTTGATTTTCCTGATGTAGTTAGATTGTCGGGTGAAGATTTAATAGAAGAAATTTCTTCCTGTTATTATGAGTATGGACATTTTGATACCATTGTAGTCACACGCTCAAACAAAAGAGCTAACCTTTATAATAAAGGGATCAGAGGTACTATTCTTTATCGTGAAAATGAAATAGAAAAAGGTGAACTGATAATGGTGGTGAAGAACAACTATTATTGGATTGGAGAAGATACAGGGATGGAGTTTATAGCTAATGGTGAACTTGCTGAAATAGTTGCCATTTATGGGTACGAATCATTGTATGGCTTCAGATACGCTGATGTATGTCTTCGGTTTATCGATTACGAACATGTTGAGATTGATTGCAAGATATTTTTAGACACACTATCAATTGAAACAGCATCTTTTACTCAGGAAGAGAACAGGAAGCTGTACGATGCTGTAGCTGAAGATTATTCCGACATCCGTAATAAAAAGGAGCGTTGGAAAAAAATAAAGGAGAATCCGTATTTTAATGCACTCCAGGTAAAATATGCTTATGCCTTAACTTGTCATAAAGCGCAGGGAGGGCAATGGAAAGCTGTATTTGTTGATCATGGATATCTACTGGAGGAGATGCTTAATCAGGATTATTACCGCTGGCTGTATACGGCATTTACAAGACCTGTAGAAAAGTTATATCTGGTGAACTTTAATAAGAATTTTTTCGAAACTGAAGGTGATTAATAAGGCCTTTGTTTTTGCTCTACCTTATAACTTCTTCCTTCAATGGCTATTTCGGTATTGGTAAAGACCGATAAAGCTTCATTGAGTAACACCTGTTCATTGTCATATCTCGAAGAAAAGTGGCCAATCAAAAGCTTTTTTGCATTAGCCAATCCAGCAATCCGGGCTGCATCCTTAGCAGTAGAATGGTAGGTCTTATCTGCCCAATCGCGAAGGTCTTCGGCAAAAGTAGCTTCATGATACATCAAATCAACATCCTTCACTACCCCGGCAATTGGAGGATGAAAAGCAGTGTCGGCACAATAGGCATACGAACGGGGCGGGGGAGGTGCTGTGGTTAGTTCACTATTTGGTATAGTGATCCCATCGGTTGTCACAAAATCAGCTCCTTGCTTGATGAACTTAATCTGCTCAATAGGTATCTGATATTTGGTGATGCTTTCCTTTTTAATATTTGCTTCTCGTTGCTTCTCGCGAAAAAGAAAACCGCAACAGTTAATGCTGTGCCGGACCGGGAAGGAATGAACTTCAACCTTCTTATCTTCAAATATTAAATCAGGTTTCTTAAAATTCAGTGGATGAAAAATTACCTCAAACTGCATGTCACCTTTAAGGAATGCAAGTTGCGGCTGGATTACATCCATGAGCTGTGAAGGAGCGTATATGTGCAGGTTATTCTTCAGTCCCATCAGGTTGAACGTCGAGATCAAACCTATAAGGCCGTAATAATGGTCGCCGTGAAGGTGCGAAATAAAAATATGTTTGATTTTACCAAAGCCGATTCTTTGTCGTCGGAGTTGTATTTGGGTTCCTTCACCACAATCTATTAAAAAAAAACGCTCAAGTGCATTAAGCACCTGAGCGGTTGGATATTTTTCAGAAGTTGGTATTGCTGAACTGCTACCCAATATGGTTAACTCGAAAGTCATTCCAACTACATTTCCTTTTTTCTGATTAATAAATTCTCAGCCTCTTCAACTGATTTAGTTATTAACAGAACAGTATGCAGCATAGAGATTCTTATGAGGTATTCCACATCAGGCTGGAGGCCGCACAGGATAAAAGTACCCAGATTGTCCTCACACAGACGGTTTCCTACCAGAATAGCACGCAGACCTGACGAATCGCAATAACTGCAATTATTCATATCAAGTACTAAATTGGTTTCCCCGTTGCTGGTCAGCCTTACGAACTCCGTTTTTAAGTCCGGTGCATTGTTCGCATCAAGCCTGTCGGAGCCGATATTTACAAGCGTAAACTCTTCCTTTTTTAAAATTTCAGTTGACATGCTTACAATTTACGAAAATCCGGTTATTAAAAACAACCATATTATTAATTATTTTTTGTTGTCGTCGTTTCTCTCTTTTCTTTCGTCCTTCTCCATTTGATCTTTCAATGCTGCCAAATCAGAGATGTCACCCAGTGTCGTCTTTTCGATATTATCGTTAACAGCTTTTACTGCTTTCTTAGCTGAACGGCCTTGAGCTTTACGTTTTGAGGTATCCTCAGCACGTTTTTCATCCTCAAAAACTCTTGAGTGAGAAACAATGATACGTTTGGCTGATTTATTGAATTCAATAACTTTGAAATCCAATTTTTCATCCTGTTTTGCCTGAGTACCATCTTCTTTTACCAGGTGGCGTGGTGTCGCAAAACCTTCAACTCCATAAGGAAGAGCAACTACAGCACCTTTGTCCATCAGGTCAACAACTGTACCTTCATGGATTGAGTCGGTTGTGAAAATGGTTTCAAAAACATCCCATGGATTTTCTTCAAGTTGTTTATGACCTAAACTTAAACGACGGTTTTCAGAATCAATGTCAAGTACAACAACTTCTATTTCATCACCAATTGATGTGAATTCTGAAGGATGTTTAATCTTCCTTGTCCAGCTCAAATCTGAGATATGAATCAAACCGTCAACTCCTTCTGCTATTTCAACAAATACACCGAAATTAGTGAAGTTACGTACGATTGAAGTGTGTTTAGTACCTACACCATAATTTTCATCAATCTTTTCCCATGGATCATTTTTAAGCTGTTTCATGCCAAGCGACATTTTACGTTCATCGCGATCGAGCGTTAAGATTACAGCTTCTACTTCCTGACCAACTTTTAGGAAATCCTGTGCACTCCGCAGGTGCTGGCTCCATGACATTTCTGACACGTGAATTAAACCTTCCACCCCTGGTGCGATTTCTACGAATGCACCATAATCAGCAAGCACTACAACTTTACCTTTAACTTTATCACCTACTTTCAGATTTTCATCTAATTTATCCCATGGGTGAGGAGTAAGTTGTTTTAAGCCAAGAGCGATACGTTTTTTGTCATCATCAAAATCAAGGATAACAACATTGAGTTTTTGGTCAAGTTCAACGATCTCAGTTGGGTGTGAGATGCGACCCCATGAAAGGTCAGTGATATGAATCAATCCATCTACCCCGCCAAGATCCATAAATACTCCGTATGAAGTAATGTTTTTAACCGTACCTTCAAGAACCTGTCCTTTTTCCAGCTTGGCAATAATTTCTTTTTTCTGTTGTTCAAGCTCTGCCTCAATAAGTGCTTTGTGAGAAACAACAACATTGCGGTATTCATGGTTAATTTTAACCACTTTGAATTCCATTGTTTTGCCAACGAATACATCGTAATCGCGGATAGGCTTAACGTCAATCTGCGAGCCGGGTAAGAAAGCTTCGATGCCAAATACATCTACAATCATACCACCTTTAGTACGGCATTTAATGTACCCTTTAATGATTTCATTTTGGTCAAGAGCTTCATTAACGCGATCCCATGAACGGGTTGCACGTGCTTTTTTATGCGAAAGGATCATTTGACCTTTTTTGTCTTCAAGGCTTTCAATGTATACTTCCACTTTATCGCCAACCTTTAGCTCCGGATTGTAACGAAATTCATTTAAACTTACGATACCATCTGATTTGTAACCTATGTCAACAACAACTTCACGCTTGTTTAGCGCAATGACAGTTCCATCCAACACTTCTTTTTCAGTTACAGTGTTCAGGGTGTTGTCATACATTTTCTCAAGATTCTCTCTTTGAGATCTGGAGTAGTTATCCAAACCGGACTCAAGACTGCTCCAATCAAAGTCTTCTTCTTCAGTTTCTTTGGCTGTTTGTTCAGTTTGTGCATCAGTTTGTGCAACGGTTTCTGCATCTGCATTTTCTACATTAGTTTCAACCTCGAGTTCTTCTTCGGCTTTGGTTGAATCTTGTTCGTCTGCATTTTGCAGTTCGGTTGGGTTCTTACTATTTTCGGGTGAAGCCCCTTCCTGAACCGGATTTTCAGATAAGTTCTGTTCTTCCTGTTCTACTTTTTCATTTTTCTTTTCTGTCATCTAATTTTTAATCAATTAATGAGTTAGACATTATAATTATTCCAAATCGGGCGCAAAAATATAACTTAATTCACTTACTTCAAAGGTATTCAGAGATTTTCTTTGTTAAAACAGTCATTCTGAACAGAAAATAAACATTTGGGCCATTCTGTATGTGTTTAATTAAATTGTAATTGCTTTCAAAGGCTTAATTTTATTAATTTTGGCTTCATTTTAATTTATAACCATATACTATGAGGGGAATTATTCTTGCAGGAGGTGCCGGAACCAGGCTTTATCCTATTACCAGGTCAATTTCGAAACAAATTATCCCTGTTTATGATAAACCAATGATTTACTACCCGCTTTCTGTACTTATGCTTGCAGGGATTCAGGAAATATTGATTATTTCAACTCCTAATGATATTGGGTTATATAAGTCGCTGTTTGGTAATGGGGAACAACTGGGATTAAAATTAGCTTATAAAGTCCAACCTTCACCTGATGGATTGGCGCAGGCTTTTCTGCTGGGAGAAGAATTTATAGGTGATGAAAATGTCTGCCTTATTCTGGGTGATAATATTTTTTACGGTTATAACTTCAGTTCTATATTGGAAGAGGCAGCTAAACTTAAGAATGGTGCCATTGTATTCGGTTACTATGTTAATGATCCACATCGTTATGGCGTGGTTGAATTTGGAAACGATAATAAAGTCATTTCTATTGAAGAAAAACCTCTGAATCCTAAATCAAATTATGCAGTAACCGGTTTGTACTTTTATTCGAATGACGTTATTAAAAAGGCCAAACAATTAAAGCCCTCGGCACGTGGTGAATTGGAAATCACTGACCTTAACAGGCTTTATCTTGAACAGGGTAATTTGAATGTGAAACTGCTGGGCAGAGGATTTGCCTGGCTGGATACAGGGACTCATGATAGTCTGTTGCAGGCTTCTAATTTTATTGCTACCATTGAACAACGACAGGGACTGAAAGTTTCCTGTATCGAAGAAATAGCGTATAAAAAAGGTTTTATTACCAGAGATCAGTTGATAGAACTTGCCAAACCTTTGAGTAAAAACCAATATGGAGAATATCTTCTTCGTATTGCCGAAAATCAGATTTCATCTTTTTAAATTTACAGTAAATAATTGAGAACATATGAAAGTTACTGAAACTCCTCTGCAGGGTGTACTTATTGTTGAACCATCGGTATATTCTGATTCTCGTGGATATTTTTTTGAATCGTGGCAACAAAAACGATATATAGAAGTAGGAATAGAAACAGAATTTGTGCAGGATAATGAATCCCAATCAGTTCAGGGAGTAGTACGAGGCTTGCATTATCAACTTGCTCCCTGGGGACAGGCTAAACTTGTTCGCGTTGTACAGGGAAGAATTTTTGATGTAGCTGTTGACTTGAGACAAAATTCACCGACATTTATGAAATGGTTTGGTGTTGAACTTGACGATACATCAAAAAAACAACTATTTATTCCCAGAGGTTTTGCACATGGATTTTCAGTACTGAGTGAAACTGCAATCTTTGCATATAAATGTGATAATGTCTTCAATCGTGAAGCTGACAGAACAATTAATTTGAAAGATCCGCAATTAAATATCAACTGGAAGCTGGGTGAGATTGTTCCAATAGTTTCAGATAAAGATAAAAATGCTCCTTTCTTAAAGGATGCAGAAATTAATTTTAAATAGAAAATAGAATGAAGATACTGGTGACTGGTTCAAACGGTCAACTTGGAAGCGAGTTAAAAGAAATAAGTGGAGATTTTCCTGAATGGCATTTCATTTTTACAGATGTTGATGACTTGGATATCACTGATGAAAAATCAGTTGATGCATTTTTTAGAAAAAATAAACCTTCATTTATTGTAAACTGTGCCGCTTATACTGCTGTTGATAAATCGGAGTCAGATATGCAGGCAGCACATCAGATAAATGCTGTAGGGCCGGGTGTACTAGCAATGGCATCAAAGAAACATGATGTAAATTTGATTCATATTTCAACCGATTATGTATATGATGGCCAGAATTATAAACCCTACGAAGAATTTGATCCTGTTAACCCTGCAAGTGTTTATGGTAAGACTAAGTTGGCAGGAGAAAGGCTGATTAGATCGGCGAACCCTGATACTGTTATTATACGTACGGCCTGGTTATATTCTTCTTTTGGAAATAACTTTGTTAAAACCATGCTTCGGTTGGGCAGCGAAAAAGATTCTTTAAAGGTTGTATTCGACCAGATAGGTACACCAACTTATGCATATGATCTGGCTCAGGCTATTCTTGAAGTTATAGCAAACTCAAATAACAATCCTTCCAACAGCCTGTCCGGTATATATCATTATTCAAACGATGGTGTTGCAAGCTGGTATGATTTTGCAGTAACAATATTCGAAATTACCGGTCTGCATTGTAAGGTTTTGCCGGTTTTAACATCTGAGTTTCCCACACCTGCTAAAAGACCTCATTATTCTGTGTTGAATAAATCAAAAATTAAAACTACATTTAATATTGAAATTCCGTATTGGAAAGATAGCCTGAAGCTTTGTATAGAGAAAATTCAAAAAACAAATGAATATGGAAAATAACGAACTGCTTAAACTGGTCCGTAAAAGAGCCAATGAGTGGCTTTCAGATACTTATGATGAAGAAACAAGTAATGAGGTTCAACAAATGCTGGATGCTGAAGATCCTTCCGACCTGATTGATTCTTTTTATCAAAACCTTGAATTCGGAACCGGTGGGCTGCGTGGTATTATGGGTGCCGGAACCAACCGTATCAATAAATATACAATAGGAGCAGCTAATCAGGGGTTGGCTAATTACCTAAAGAAGGAATTTGCAGATATCGCTCAAATAAAAGTTGCTATTGGCCACGACTGTCGAAATAATAGCCGGAAATTTGCTGAAAGTAGTGCACGGGTTTTTGCAGCTAATGGAATAAAGGCTTATCTTTTTGATGACTTGCGACCGACTCCTGAATTATCATTTGCAATTAGAGAGTTGGGTTGTCAAAGTGGAATTATAATAACTGCATCACATAATCCAAAAGAATATAATGGATATAAAGCTTATTGGAACGATGGTTCTCAAATTGTGGCACCTCACGATAAAAATATTGTTAATGAGGTTCTGAAAGTTAAGCCACAGGATGTCAAATTCGATGGGCCGGATGAACTTATTGAAATAATGGGGCAGGAAATGGATGATAAGTTCCTTGAGATGGTAAAGACTGTTTCTATTTCTCCAGATATAGTAAAGAAACACCACGATATAAAAATCGTTTTTACTCCAATTCATGGTACCGCAGTTAAATTAGTTCCGGCTGCTTTACGAAAGTTTGGATTCACGAATATACATAATGTGCCGGAACAGGATGTGGTAAGCGGCGATTTCCCAACAGTGGTATCTCCTAATCCTGAGGAAGAGGCTGCTATGGAAATGGCCATTCAAAAAGCGTATGAAATAGATGCTGATGTTGTAATGGCTACCGATCCCGATGCCGATCGTATTGGTGTAGCGGTTAAGGATGATAAGGGTAAATACATTATCGTAAATGGTAATCAGACAGCTCTCTTGTTTATCTACTATATCATTTCAAAGATGAAGGAATCAGGAGCTCTAAAAGGAAATGAGTTTGTTGTAAAGACCATTGTATCTACAGAACTGATTGCCGAAATTGCCCTGAAAAATGATATTGAATGTTTTGATGTTTATACCGGCTTTAAATTTATCGCTGAAGTGATACGTGACCTCGAAGGTAAGAAAAAATACATTGGTGGTGGT